>NZ_JUEE01000208.1:0-53977 GCF_000802135.1 Desulfosporosinus sp. BICA1-9 | reverse complement strand
TTAAGAGCCAACTTATTGACCGTCTGATGAAGGATACATGTGAATTATGTGGATCAAGTGGAAATATTGAAATGCACCACGTCAAGAAGCTAAAAGACCTAGAGAAAAACGGTAGGAAAGAAAAACCGGAATGGATGAAACGAATGATGGCGATGAGAAGAAAAACACTCGCAGTATGTCTCGAATGCCACACCAAAATCCACTCAAGTAAATATGACGGTAAGAGATTTATAAACGCTAATGTCGGCTGACAGTTAATCACTGGCGAGCGGAGTGCACAGGAAACTTGCACGCTCCGTTCTGAGAGGGGCATCTGGAAAAGTACTATTTTAGGATAGCAACTCGCTGGGTGCCTACTCTACGCACGTCCGGTTCTGTGAGGGCTTGGGGTCGTGAGACCCCGGCTACTCGATCCTGACACCAACATATCAACTTATTCAACAACAATCTTGTCCCTGCAGTCGGGGCTGTGGATAGTACTCGCCGGAACGGCTCCTGGTGGTCACCGTTCCGGTCAGGTTCCTGGAACCTTTCTTTTCTTTAAAAATTCGACATTTTACTTAATATACTTAGAGACTTGGTGCTATTGCTATTGCCATAATGCTACTTATCGGACGCAAATATGAAGGAATTACTAAATAATTGATGAAGATCACTCCATGTTGAGCAGCTTAATAATTATCCTTTTACTGTGTAATATTCCCATACTTGTGTTATAATTGTTATGGAAGTTTAGAAGTAGGGTGATGGTCAACAACATGAAGATATATTTTGATATGAACGTATATAATCGTGTTTTCGATGACCAAAGCCAGATGAGAATTCGATTTGAGGCAATGGCTATAGACATATTATTTGAGCTTGTTGAAAAGGGACAGCATGGGCAGGACTATTTAAAAGAGCAGGGAGAGCTTTATAGAGATATGTCTTTAGATGAAATTTTTGAAGAAGCCCAGAAACATTGGGAATCTTCAGAGGTACGTAGTGCTCGATAATTTTTTTGATCGAGGGAAGGTACTATTGATGTTATCTATTGTAAACAAGAGCGAATCCACATTAATTGCGGGTTCGCTCTTGTTTGATTAGTTTGGTTACGCCCAGGGTCCGAACGGTTCCCCTCAGGATTCGACAAAGGGTTTGGACTCGGGCATACTTCACTTAACTCTCATTATCGGACGCAATGTTCACACTAATTTAAAGTCACTCTCGAATTAGAGAGACCTCCCGATAGCATCGGCCTATTTTTTTCAATAAGAAGTATCACTGTGTAGGGCATCAGATGCAAGGTGTTTTCGTCTATTTTCGTAAGGCTGCGATACATGAGCTCAGTATGGAGGACGCAAACAATGGTCATAGTCCCCAATATTTCGCATTAAACAATCATCGTTACCTTCATCGTCAGCAATCCATTCAAATGTAAAACGAATGGACATATTCAAGCTGCCTTCCCAAAGGCTATCGGTGCCTTGAATTCGTTTGACTCTGAAAGAAGGATGCTGCCAATCGTCCTGAAACTGATACATCTTGTCCATAAAGAGAGCTTGAACATTCTTAGGCAACTTTTTGAATGCTCGCTTGAAACGAGAGATACTATCAATCTTCATCTTCTTTCCCCAAATCTGTAAGGAACTCTTCCATGGAGTCAAAATGTTTAACTTTACCAGCTTCTATTTCAGCTTGAGCTTCACGTTCCCCGACTTGCCATTCTTCAGTCCAGAACCACTGCTGGTCTGCTGGAATGAGCTTTTTAGGTTCTAGAATTATTTTTCCATCTTCAACACATAACTCGAAAACGTCACCATCTGCCAATCGAAGCTCCCTTTTAACCTCGGCCCCAAGCGTGACCACAGTACGTTTTCCTAGTCGCACAAAGCCGAAGGATTTCTTTTTTGCTTGTGCTTGCACATCATTACCGCCTTTCAGTATTTCAGACATTCTGTTAAGCATAGTATACCATTTATTACTCAAACCTAGTTAATTTTTCTGATCGAGGGAAGGCCTCCCCCAAGGTTATCTATACCAAAGAAGAGCGAACCCGCATTAAATGCGGGTTCGCTCGTTGTTTACATATAAACAACGTACTACTTAGATTTCCTTGGTTGAGATATTAAATCAAAGAAAATTCTCATTCCTTCTGCTTCATATTTAACAACCATCGTGGTAACCGCAAGATTTATTAGAGCATTTTGCGTCATGCCAAAAGCTGTAGCCATCTTATCAAGCCCTTCTTTGACCGTTTCAGCTAGTTCAATAGACTGTCTAGCCAATTTTTCACCTCCTCATTTTGGTGTATTGGACTACGATTTTTACACCAGCACAACACCAATCTGCACCACTGTTTACGTTAAACACTATCGTACAATTCTCCACCAAGGCGCTTTAGCTGCTCTTTGAGGTGTTTGACCTCATCTTCCAATACCTTAATGCGTTTATTTTTAGCGGTTAGAAGAACATCTTTATTGGAATTTGTCATATCTTCTTTTATGTGTTTTCGAGAGGGCAGCCCTTGCTGTTGCTTGCGAAGTGCCTCAATGCGTTCGCGAATAGCTAGGTGCTCATACAAGTAAGTTTTCGAAACACCTGACAGTTTAGACACACAATTAAAATTGATGGCTCCTTTGTCTTTTATTAGAATCGTAATTGCTTCATCAACTTTCTTCGCCGTTTCAAACTGTTTCTGCCTAGAATAGGTTTTCAAGCCGTCTGATTACGAGGATGATCACCTAGCACTGCGGTCCCTCCCCAACATATTCACGGCCTTTCTTGCTTGCTTTGTTGTGAGTCTTGCCTTCTTTTAAAACAACTAGGATGGACTCATAACGCTCCAATAAGGTTTGGGTTTTTCTCCATCCAACTCGAACGCCCTTGGTCTTTACCGCGTTCAATCATTGCTTTCGTTTCCTGCATTTCAAGTTCATATTGAGGGATAAAGTCAGTGGTCGTGCAGAGGTTTCGGCAGGTCAGACAAGGGATTAATTGTGTGTGACATTCCTGCTTTTTAGGCTTCATGCAGTAACCAAGAGGCATTCTGACGGCATCAAGATTGGAACGAATATATTCCCATTCAACGAGATCCTCATTTCCTATGCCTGTTATGTCAATTCTCGCAGGTTTTCCGGATTCATTAATACGAAATAGACCTTGTTTAGTCGCTGTTTCCCAAGACGTTTGCATAGTGGTATCAAGGATTCTAGCGTATCTAAGGGTCATTTCAGGTGATACATGAGCCATCCACTTCTGAACATGGAGTAAATTCATACCATTGTTAATAAGTTCGACTCCTTTTGTATGACGAAACGCATGATTACCAAAGTGAAATACATTTCCTTGGTCGTCGACAATGTTTCGCTGTTTAGCAAGGCGATTTAATGCCTTCTGAATGGCATGTCCTTGTGGGCAACGCCCCTTACGTCTACCGTCAAAACGAACAAAGAGAAGTTTATTGGGGTTATTGTCAGGGGTGCTATTCTCTTTAACTTCCTCAACGACCGCTACTTGATCAGTAATCGGAACACGGTGATTGAGTACTTGTGTTTTTACAATATCGCCGCAAAGATACCAACCTTGACTGGTTCTATCTAAGCATGTATTAAATTTGAGGTTTAAAATATCGGAAATACGCCAACCGGATGCTCGTAAAATAAGAACGACGGGGATGTACTCAGCAGGGTATATATGTTCTAGCTGATCCTCTAGTTGTTGAAGGACTCCGTCAGGAATGTATTTAATATCATTTTCGGTTCTTTGGGATTGCCGTGGCAAATCTTCCTTAAACAAAAGCAACGCGGAAGGAAGTTCTGGCGCTTCTGGATATTGGGCTCTTTGAATGTAGTCTAGAAATGTTCTGATTCCAATGAAATATTTATAGTGCTGTTCTTTCCAGCCTTTAGTGTATACTCTAAACCAATATAGATAGGCTTCCATGTCTTTTCTGTCCAATTTATTTAAATCGTTCCATGTTACATATCGTTCGTGCAAGAATACCAAGAACAAACGCAGGCTCATTAAGTCCGTTCTTCCCTGACTATAAGAAATAATGGTTACTCTGAATTTAAGATACCTTTTTGCAAGGCTGCGAAACGGTATTGGTATTTTGATGAAATCAAGCAAATAATCACTTTTGTTTTCGGTAATTCTTGCCCCTGGAATCTTTCTCACATCCCATATGTCTTTTTCAGTTTCCTCACGAGTATCATAAAAGTTTACAAAGAAAGAGTATAGTTGGTTAAATACAACCTGGTAGATACTATTTACATACTTATAGTTGACCTTAGAGTCCCCTTCAATTAAAAATGTCCTCCATTGAATGTGTGCTTTATCATAGGGGAGATCAACGATGCTCGACGCTCCAGGGTAGTATGTGTTTAAAAATATCCCCAATCGTTTGATTGCGGGGCCGTATGCAAAGACTGTACTTAGCCGTAGTTCTTGGTTTTGCATACGGGTTGCAAGCATAAATTTTACTTCATCTCGTTGCAAAGGAGGGAAGAATGAAAAATTTACAGACTTGGTAGTTGATGACCACTTTGGGGGGCGTAGTTCATTTAAGAAGGAGTCATCTATTTTCCATACATCGTTCTTCCAGTAGCTCGTAAGACACTTGATGATCTCCTGCTGTTTTACACGGGTAGGTTCTACTCGGAAAGCTTCAATCAATCTGAGTGGCTCCTCTCTTGGTTTTATTTATCCGTATTCTTGCTTCGGTCTTTTCCCACGCCTCACGAACTTCTTCATCCGTTACATGGTAATACTCTTGCACAGTAGTTTGGTAATTCGCATGACCTGCACGTTTTTGTACCAGTTCGGGGGCCCAGCCGAGTCTTCGTAAGCTATCCAAATGGGTATGACGAAACATATGCGGGTGGACTTGAATTCCCGTTTTTGTACATAACCGTTTAAACAGGGAAGTAATATCACCATACTCTAGAGGCTGATATCTGTTTTCACCTGACATTTTAATAAAGACATGGTTAGTATCCACCTCGTCCATATGAAATTCCGTAATATAGTCCAAATACATATTCATTAAGTCGGCACTGACATCCAGCGTTCTGGGGCTGCATACCGTCTTAATCTCGGCTAAGTTAGACAGCTCACCACGGTCTCTAATGTGAATCCTTCGACCGTCAATTTCAAAATCCTCAAGCCATAGGGCTAGAGCTTCACCAATCCGCATACCCGATTCCCATAATAGGTACAATAAAAACTCATCCCTAAAATTGGTACATGCTTCAATCATTAAAGCGATGTCTTTCTTGGGTAGCGTTTTTGGACGAGATTTAGCCACTTTCAACTTAAGGATTTTTTTGTTAAAGAGCTTGTCCTTATTGATGTGATATAGAAAATCTTTAAAACCTCTTCGGGAACCCATCATCTGTCGTTTGAGTCTGTCTGAAAGCTTAATTGAGTAATCAACGTGCCGGTTCAAGTAATCGTAAAACACTTCAACGGCCGTCATTATGGTGTTAATGGTGCTGGGTTTCCTCATTGGAGCCCTTGGTGAAATAGAAAACACCTTGACGTTTGCATGTGGATTTTGAAGCCACCGCATGAATTCAGCCATTTCATCGATTCCTAAATCATAATAAAGTAAACCTTTTTGCTCTAGGAACTCAAAATAGAGTTTTAAGTGATGACAATAAGCTCTCAACGTTTCTCTCGCTGAACCGCTATTATCCTTAAACTTCAAAAACTTTATCACAGGCTCTACGAATTCCCCCTTGTTATTTAGCAAGATATACCTTGTCTTGCCTTCTTTTGTTAAGACTTCTTCAACTTCACGTCATTCTTTTCTCCTTTCTTCATGTTTTTTGCAAACAAAAAAGACATTTTACATACTCTCAAATGGGAATGGGAATCCCACCGTCAGTATAAAAATGCCTTTTCACAGTATACTCTGGAATAATAGTTGAACCTAACCGGTATTGGTTTATTTAAAGCTTAACCCACAGAAATTAAAACAGTGATAGCTCTGTTGGGCTGTGGATAGTGCCGCATTATGGACAACCCTGCGCTATCGCTGCGGGTTGACCACAATGCTTGGACAAGCCATTTGGGGTCTGTCTTAAAAGAGCTTGACCACACTATCCACAGCCCCGACTACACCGCTGCTGTCTTATTCTGCGCGCATCTTGATGATTATGGGATTATGATGGCTCAGTTCAGAGAATATTTTTGTGTGGCCAAGTCTCTGGAAGGGTGGCTCATTATTCCCGGAGATGAAGTAACGAAATATTCATCGCCCATTAAAATGGGTGTAAGGTTACTCTATGGTTGTTCCTGTGTGCTTAAAAACGCCATACTATTTTTGTCAGGGTTGCTTACGTAACTACGTTGACTACGTTGTTTATTTGGTATAGTTAAGCTGTAAACACAGTAAAGAAATAAGGGATAGTTTGTTCATAGACTACTATGACTACTATCCCTTTTCTTAGTATAGTTAAGATAGCAGGAGGTTTTAGTGCCCTATTTCTACCCCTCGCCCCTCGACCCTTCCAGATGTCTTCTCATAAGAAGCATTGCTTGTTCTGCGTTATGACTAGCAATAGCCTCGTATATGGAGATATGCTCTTGAATTGTGCATAGTCCCCCGATATCATGACTAAAACGGAGCGGTCCGGCTTTCTTGATGAGTTCTAAGATATGGACTACAAAGGTTTGCAGCAGTCGATTCATCATTAAATTCTGAGAAGCTTGAGTTACCAGAAAGTGAAACCGCATATCCGCTTTAGCATAAGCGTCTAAATTTTTTAAGGAAGACTGCATATCACGTAGGGCTTGGGAAATCCGCTGCAAGTCTTCACCAGAGGCTCGTATTGCCGCTAAGCCTGCACATTCGACTTCGAGGGCAATCCGAGTTTCCTAAAGCTCCTCTAATTTTGTCGGTTCAGCCGATAAAGCTAACGCCAAAGGGCTAATTACCTCATTTAACTGAGCGTTACGGATGAATGTGCCGTCTCCAGGTATAATTTCAACCCATCCTAAAAACTCCATGGTTCTTAAGGCCTCACGCAAGGTTGTCCGGCTAACACCCAATTCTACAGCCATTTCTCTTTCACCCATCAGTCGATCGCCGGGACGGAGCTTGCCACCGATGATCAACTTATTGATTTGCTTCAAAACTTCTTGATAGGTTCGGTGAGGTTTCGTAATCTTTTCAAACTGCATTAGTACCTCCCTAAAGTGTGCAAAGCTAAACTTGTATGCCTGTAGGGCAGTTTTATTACACAGTGAGCAGTCTCCACAATCCGCAGCGTCGACTTGTTTGGAGCCCTCTAAAAAAGCAGCTAAGACCTGTGCCTTTTTCCCGGTGTAATAATAGCCGCGCTCTAATCCTTCTCCGAGATATTGTGGGCAATCGACGAGACACCCTCCGCAGTGCAGGCATTTTAGTAAATCCCACTGCTGATTTTCAGCCGCTGCTAAACGTCCATTATCGAGCAAAATAACATACACCTCTTTGGGGCCGTGCATACCTTGGACCATTCTAAACTCGATATCAGCCGTTCTACTAGGGCCGCTGATAAAGGAGATATATTTAAGAACATCTTTTCCCATTCCATACACACTTGTGGCCCGACAAACCGTCAAAGCATCTTCGAGGGAAGGGACGATCTTATCGATTCCGGCCACCACGATATGATTATACGGCAGATTCGAGGTGAATCGTACATTTCCCTCACTTTCTAACAGGGCAAGGGTTCCATTTTCTTCAACAATAGCCTCGGCACCGGTAATTCCATACTGCATCTGAGCTGCCTGCTGTTTGATCTCATCCTTAATCTGAGCTACCCATTCTTTGTTGGGGATGGGCGTATTGATACTGGCAATCCAAGGGTGCGCGTCGACCTTTGTCCCGGCAACTCGTTCCCCCAGGTCGGTATCAAGAACCTCAACATTCTTTGATTTTAAATACTCTCTCAGGGCGATTTCGGTGAAAACAGAGTTTTTACTCATTGCTACGCTCTGATGACCCGCGAGGATTTTAAGGATTTGCTCTTGAGCCTCTCTGGTATCCTTAGCCAACGTCACATGGCATCCTTTACTTTTAAGGGAAGAAACCGCCTTTTCGACAGACTTTTGGAGATTATTCGCGATCCTACTTTTGATCTCCTGCACTTGGCTAGCTAAATCTGGGTACTCTTGAAGAAGCGTATCGCGGCGAGAACGAATTCCCTTTAAGATCCTTTGAGCTTTTGTACTGCTTGAATTGCTTGGACTGCTCGAAATACTCGTACTTTTCATCCTGCTCATCTCCTCCCATAGGCTCGGCTCAGAATCTGAACAACGTGAGAAACCTTTTGCTTCATTCCATGCTGAGCAAACCCATCGCGGAAATGAACCATGCATCCAGGACAACTCGTCGCCAACGTGGTGGCCTTAGTACCCGCAACGGTCTCTAATTTCCCTTGGTTAATCCGTTGCGAGAGTTCATAAAAACTTAAGCTAAAGGATCCACCAAACCCACAGCAGGTATCGGCATCCTGCATTTCTACATAATTTACTCCGGGGATCTTCCAGATAATTTCCCGGGGCTCCTTTTTCACACCCATACTTCGAGCGAGATGACAAGGATCATGATAGGTCACGGTTTCTGGGACTCTTTGGGCTGGAAGCTTCAACTCAATATCCTGGCTAAGAAATTCATTAATATCTTTGACCTTCAGAGCAAGGTTTTTCACTTTTTCCTGAAGCTCAGGGGAATCTTCGGCGAACAGTTTTGGGTACTCTTCTTTGAAAGCAACTGCACAACTCGGGCAAACAAAAACTAAGGCATCTATATCAAAGGAACTATAAGTTTCGATGTTTTTATGGGCCATGGTTTTGGCATGAGCTATATCTCCACTCACAATACTTGGGATTCCACAACAGACATCCTCTTTGGGGAGTTTCACCTCAACGTTGTTTTCTCCCAAGACGTGAAGCAGCGCTTCTCCCAGATCTGTCTCGGTGTAATTTACGACACAACCTGGGTAAAAGCCAACTTTTTTAGTTGGTTTAGCAATTGTTTTCGGTTTGGCGATTTCCATAAAGGACTTGCCGGAGAAGCGGGGAATGACACGCTCTTGCGGTAACCCGAAGGAATTGAAGGTCAAACGAGAGGTCATCCCTTGATCCGCCTCTTTTAAGGCCAGCTTCCCGAAGGTCGTCGCTAGTTTACTGACTACCGGTAGTGTCTGAGGTTTGGTTAACATTGAGAAGATTAAATCCTTCTTCCAACCAACCCCTTCTTTGGCCACAGCATTTTGCCGAAGCTTCCATATCATAGCCGGTGTCGCCATCTGTACCGGGCAGGCCGTTTGACACTTTTGACATCCGATACAGAGGGATAAGCCATTTGCTTCAGACTTTTCTAAGTCGCCATGAAAGGCGGCAAAAACCAGGCCGCGCCCCCCCCAGATATTTATAGCCGTACTTGCCACCAACCTCCTGATAGACTGGGCAAAAGTTCAAGCAACTTCCACAATTGATACAATAAAGGGACTCTTTAAATCCTGCCTCCAGCGCTGCCTTACGACCATTTGTTAATAAAACGATATGTACTTCTTTAGGGCCCTGACCGTGGATATCCTCTTCCAGATCGGGATCGAGGGATTCGCTGACTCCTGAGATCACCGAAACATAGGTTCCGATGTCCTGACCGACCCCGTAGACCGCTGCCGCTCGTACAACTTGCATGGCATCTTCAAGGGTCGAGACAATTTTCTCTACACCTGCGATCACAATGTGGATTTTAGGCATCATGGAAACTGCCCGAATATTTCCTTCGTTCTCAGTTACGAAAACGCTCCCCGTATCAGCTGCAATTGCATTGGCTCCCGAGATCCCCACATCCGCTTTAACCAAAAAGTCCCGGAGCCCTTTACGGGCAGAAATAACCAAGGCTTCAGGGGTACATTCTAACTGGGTTCCCTCTTCTTCAGAAAAAAGCTTAGTTACTTTTTCAATGGGAATATGGATCGCTGGTGCCAGGGAGTGACTGGCTTCACACTTCGCAAGCTGATTAATTCGATCTCCCAGATCCGTTTCGACGACCTTCACGCCACGATCTTCGAGGTAGTGGGAAATATTAATTTCTTTACCGGCATTTGACTTAGACTTGACGACCAAGCCGACCTTTGGAATAAGCCTCGCAATATAGTTCTGAGCATCCTCAGAGGTTTCGGCAAGATAGACTTTACAACCCTTTTCTTCCAACGACCGTTGTGCTTTGGCGATCATGTCATTTAAATGATCCATGCTGTATTCTTTGATACTCCGCAAACGATTGGAAAGCTCAGGATAATGGGGAACCATCTTCAACATGGCGGGGCGAATCGCATCAAAAGCGCGAAATCTCCCTTTCCGTGACTCCATATCATGAAGCCCTTCGGTGACTTTATTTTTTACGATTTTATGGGTTTGATTTCCCATGGATGAATGTCTCCTCTCTTCGGTTTACAGGTTGGACCACGATACCAAGCCCCCACTCCTTCAGAGAAAAGCGGGGGATGATCTTGGTCTTATCCTTAGGACCCCGACTTCGCTCCGCCCAGGTAGGCTTCCATAACACGAGGATTTTTGGCCACCTCTTCGGCTTTCCCATACAGGACGATTTTACCTGTTTCAAGAACATAGGCATAGTGAGCAATCTTTAAGGCTTAACGAACATTTTGCTCAACGAGAAGAATGGTCGCACCTTCTTGATTGATCTCTTGAATGACCTTGAAAATATCTGCAACGACCAGAGGGGCTAGGCCCATGGAGGGTTCATCAAGCAAGAGAAGCTTTGGTTTAGCCATGAGTGCGCGGCCGATGGCCAGCATTTGTTGCTGACCTCCAGACAGTGTTCCTCCTAATTGTTGCTTGCGTTCCTCTAAGATCGGAAAACGTTTGAAAACCTTCTCTAAATCTTCCTGAACGCCTTTATCTTTTCTCTGATAGGCTCCCATTTCCAAGTTCTCAAGAACCGTCATCCCTGCTAAAATATGCCGACCCTCTGGGACTAGAGACATTCCAAGGTTTACAATTTTATGAGGGGCGAAACCTCGAATCTCCCGGCCTTGGAACTTAATCTGTCCAGCCTGAGGTTTAAGAAGCCCAACCAGAGATTTCATCGTGGTCGTCTTTCCGGCCCCGTTCGCGCCGATCAAGGAAACAATCGAGCCTTCGGGAACGTCTATGTCAATCCCTTTAATTGCCTTTATACTACCATAGCTCGTCGACAAGTCTTTAATGTTCAGCATCTCTTAGCCCTCCTCCCGGCCCAAATAAGCCTCAATGACCAATGGGTTCTGCTGAATCTCAGCCGGAGTGCCCTCAGCAATCTTTTGTCCGAAATTTATGACCATAAGGCGGTCACAGACGTTCATGACAAGGTTCATATCATGTTCAATTAAGATGACTGTCTTGCCCATGGTTTGAATTTTCTTGATCAGATGACGTAAGTCTTCGGTTTCATTTTCATTCATCCCCGCCGCCGGTTCATCGAGAAGAATTAATTCGGGTTCTGTAGCGAGGGCTCTGGCAATCTCCAAGCGACGTTGTTGTCCATAGGGAAGTGAGCTTGCTGGGGAGTCCGTGTCCTCTTCTATTCCAACTAATTTAAGGAGAGCCTGGGCACGTTCCCGGGTTTGCTTCTCTTCCTTGCGTTGGGCAGGGGTGCGCCATAGCCCTTTCCATACCCCGGCTTTCGTTCGACAATGGGCCCCGACCATGACATTTTCTAAAGGACTCAAATGACCAAAGAGACGGATATTCTGGAAGGTTCGAGCTAAGCCTAGCTCCGTAACCCTATAGGGCCGTAATCCTAATAAATTCTTGCCTTGATAGGTGATATTTCCTTCAGTGGGAGGGAAAATTCCAGTGATTAGATTAAAGAGCGTTGTCTTTCCAGCACCATTTGGGCCGATAATTCCAACGATTTCCCCCTTATTCACCTTAAAACTTACGTTACTTAAGGCGGCCAAACCGCCAAAGCTTTTGCTTACTTGGTCAAGGACTAACATCATTGCTTACTCCTCCTTCCAAGCTTACCCTTCCAAAAACGAACCGTGTCCTCACTTATGAGGCCTTGAGGTCGGAAAGCCATCATAGTGACCAAAAGAGCTCCGTAAATCATAAGTCGGTAGTTTGAAGCTGAGCGCAACAGTTCGGGCAGCAAGGTTAGGAGTAATGCCCCGATGATAGGGCCAATAACCAAGTCGCTTCCTCCCAAGACTGCATAAAGAAGGATTTCAACGGTACGGTGATAAGCGAAATCTTTCGGTCCGATAAAAAAGGTTAAATGAGCGGATAGACCGCCGGCAATCCCGGCGATTAAAGCCCCTAAAGCAAAGGCCAGCAGTTTATAATAGGTCGTATTGATGCCCATGGCTTCGGCCGCCGACTCATCTGCTTTAATAGCTGCAAATGCCCGCCCGACTCTGGAGCGGTTAAGTCTTGTACAGAAAAATACCAGAAAAGCGAGGATGAGAAGTAGAATAACTAGCACCAGCAAGGTACTGCTCTGCTGTGCGCTTAAGCCTCCAAATCCCTTGGGGAAACCTAAGGAAGAAAGCACTTTGCCGATCTTTGTTCCAAGGGTCGGGATTCCGGATATCCCTAAGGCACCATTGGTAATGGTTAAATTTAAAACGATAACTCGAACGACTTCTCCGAATCCGAGGGTGGCAATCGCCAGGTAAATCCCCGTAAGTCTTAAAGCGGGAAAGCCTATGATGATGGACATCAAACTTGCGGCAATACCACCGATTGGAATGGCCAAATAGACAGGAAAGCCTGCTTTTACGGTCAGGATCGCACAGGTATAAGCTCCAATACTCATAAATCCGGCATTCCCCAGAGACAACTGGCCGGTGGATAGTGTCATATAAATGCCCACCCCAAGGATGGCATTCACCAAGACAAAGACTGCGATTTGCAGATAATATTGGTTAAATATAATATCCATTTAAAAACGTCCCCCTTGCCGTTTTCCAAAAAGTCCTTGAGGACGAATAAACAGAATCAGAATAATCATACCAAAGGCTACGGCGTCCCTATAGGAAGATGCACCATAAGCGACGGTGAATACTTCTGCAATTCCTAGAATCAGGCCTCCCAGCATTGCTCCGGTGATATTTCCCATACCACCAAGGATCAGAACGGCAAGGCCTTTCAAACCCATCGATAATCCCATCGTTGGCTCGACGGCATTAAAGGAGAGTCCAACTAGAACTCCTGCGATTCCCCCTAATCCTGAAGCAAGTGCAACGGTTAAAAAGATGATTTTGTTGGTGTTGATACCAAGAAGGTTGGCTGTCTCACAACGATCTAGCTGCTCCTGCACGTACTCGGCGATCATTTGGATCATCGGTATGGCATTACTATCGCGGTAATAGGCGTCAAAGGCCTCGTAATAGCGTTTGCGATCAGTAAACTTTACATTAATGGTAGGGTAGCCGTTTTACATCAAATTAAAATTGAGTAGCAGTCTTCCCGTTCTGCCGTTGCCGTCGATGAAGGGATGTATGCCCTCGAATTTAAGGTGGAACAGGGCTGCTGGTTCCAGCGGGTGCCGCTTGAACTTGGCAAACTCAGAAACCAGCTGATTAGAAAGAAGATTCATAAGATTTTTTTTATATTAAGAATTTTATCCCTTAATTTTAATGTATAATGACAATATGTGACATAGTAAGTAGATTACTGCCAAAGTTTGGAGTTCGTCTGGCAATTAACCGATGGGAACTAGTTTAGTGTAAAGAAGGTGGAGAGGCAATGCAGACGAGAGGATTAAGAATTACTGAGTTACAAGAACTCTTTTCTCAATGGCCCAATGGCCCGGTGGATTGGTTAGTGGCTAATCGAGATAAGCTGATCTATGCTTCGCCTGATGCGGAACTAAAATTAGGACTTAGATCAGGGCAACATGTGGCGAAACACCCATTTGTGCGTAAGGCTGTAATGAGTAGACGATCTTTGGTGGAGCACTATCAAACTTGGCAGGATGATCAGTTGGTGAGTACCACGGTGGTGGCAGTGCCAATGGAAATAGACGATGTGGAGGATGGCTCTGTATTAGTATATGGGGTGACTAATTCTCCTTCTGTTTGGAAGGCTGAGGAAATCATCACTCTAATTCAAGAAATAAATGGGCAAACAAGTTCCGTAGCTGCTTTACAAACCTTTGTCCGGGGCTGTATAACGTTGTTCGGTTGTAAGATGGCTGCTATTTGGGTGGCACGATCGGAGAAATATTACATACTGGCCCAAAGCACGGAAAACTCGCAAGATGAAAGATGCTTGAATGATTTCAGGGTTTCTGATGTTATGCGTGATATCGAAGAAAATAGACTGGCTTCAACTTGGGACGAACAGTCTGATGAGTTTATAAGTAGGCCAGTCGATAGACCTATTGCCGTCTTTAATCGTCCAGGTTATAAACATGTACTTAGTTTTCCCTTGAGACACCTGGGAGAAGAACTTGGAATATTAGAGCTGTTCTCCCAGGATGCGCTGTCGTTTGACGGAAGTGCTATGCTGTGGCTTAATCAATTAGGTCCTTTGGTGGCCTCCCTCGTATATGGACACGAAATGCGTGCAGTTGCATTGGAGCGAGAAAAGGACTTAAATCTATTATTATGGGGAACTGAAATCCTTGTTCAAATTCAGACAGAAGCCGAGTTGCTGGAGGAAGCAGGAGAGATGGCTATGGTCTTAAACCTTGAGGCTGGATTTTTCTTCATGCGGCAAGGGAATAACTGGCATGTACAGGCCCCCTTCGGTCGCCTTAAGCAAAATGACAAAGGTTGGGAGCAATGGGTTTTTGATCAAATACAGTTAGATCCGGACAATTATACTGGGAATAAGCAAACCGACGTATACGTTTTTTCTCCCCCTCGGCCCGGGCTGAAAGAGGATTTTCCTTGGCGCAAACTCCTAATTCAGCCGGTGGAGACGAATAGCGGAATCATTGGAGAACTGTGGTTACTAGATTTTGTCGATACCAAGTTGGAGTCTCGGAAAGAAGTTTTCGCGGCCTTTGCCCGAAGTTTAGGAGTGGCATTGGAAACTATCCGACAGCGCCGGAAGTTAGAGCAGATGGCTACTACCGACTCTTTGACCGGGATCCTAAACCGACAGGGGTTTAGTCAGCGCCTCTGGGCAGAAATCGCATCGACTCAACGTCGTGGTTCAACCTTTCTACTTTTGTTACTTGATTTAGATGGATTTAAAATACTGAACGATACTCAGGGGCACCCGATGGGAGACCGGGCCTTGGTCGTAATTTCAAATAACATTCAAACCTTTATCCGCGAAAATGATATTCTGGCTCGTAGTGGAGGAGACGAACTTTCTTTGGTATTGGTCGATATGCAGAAAGGTCCCGAGGCCGAAAGTGTAATTAATAGATTAAAGGAACGGATGGGGCTGGAAGAATTTATGCTTGGAGTAAGTATTGGGGTCGCGGAGTTTCCTACGGAAGCGGATAATTACGAAAGATTATACCATCTGGCTGATGAACGGCTGTATATTGGAAAACATTCCGGAAAGAACAAAGTTGTATTTGAATAAAGCCCAGATCATGGGGCTAATTTGAAAGGGTGAGTGGGAATTGGGCCTGCCTGAAGTAATCAGGGTCGATAAAACAAAATGCCAGCACTGTCTGGCTTGTATTCGAGTTTGTCCGGTAAAACTATGCAATGTGGTCGAACCGGATGGGATTTCTGTGAATTCCGAGCTGTGCATCGGTTGTGGTGAATGCATTAGAGCTTGTGTCGAAAAGGGTCATTTCGCACGTTATGGAGTAGACGATTTCCCAGAGTTCCAGCAAGACTTAGCGGCAGGAGTTCCTTTAGGTGTCTTGGTTGCACCGGCAGCCGCTGTTAATTACCATCCTTGGTTCCCACGATTACTAACCGCACTACGCAGTTTAGGTGTACGTTATGTCTTTGATGTGAGTTTTGGTGCGGAAATTACAACCTATTTATACAAGAAGGCTTTGGACGCCGGTGTAAAAACCCCAATTATTGCTCAACCATGTCCAGCTGTCGTTAGCTACATAGAGACTTACCACACTGATCTGGTACCCTATCTCGCCCCTACCCATTCACCGTCCCTGGATGCGGCGATCTGGCTCAAAAATCAACCGCAGTTTCGAGACCTGAAACTTGCGTTTCTCGGCCCTTGTCTAGCTAAACGTCGAGAATTTCATGATCCGAATACGGGTGGGGTCATAGCCTATAACGTGACCTTTAAGTCTTTAACTAGTTATTTGGAGCAGCAAGGAATCCAGCTAGATCAGCTGGAACCGTCAGGTTTCGATACGCCCGAGGCTGAACGAGCTGTTGGGTATTCTCAGCCGGGCGGTTTAACAGATACATTTAAACGTTTTGGGATGGAAGTCCGAAAGGCAGATTTTCCTAGGGTAGAGGGTCCAAGAGAGATTTATGGAAAATATCTACCGGAGTTGAAAGAGGATATCCGCTGCGGGCGGGTTCCAGTGTTGGTTGATATTCTTAATTGTACCCATGGTTGCAACGGCGGGCCTGCCGTGAGTCATAGGTTTTCTCAGTATCAGATTGATTTGATCATGGATGAACGTAAAGCGGCGCAGATTGAAAAATATCAGACTATGATGGAAGGTGACCCAAGGGACGTTTTCCGAGACTTTTATCGCAGTCTTGAGACCTCTGAGTCAACGTATTTACGACTTTACAGTGATAAAGGGTTCAACCGGTATCTTCGCTCTCCGTCCCCGGAAGAGGAAGAAAATCTCTGGCAACTCATGCATAAGCCCACCCCAGAAGAGCAGGGAATTAACTGTGCCTGTTGCGGTTACGGCAATTGTAGGGACATGATGTTAGCAATTTACAATGGTCTAAATCCTGTAGAAAGTTGCAAATATTATCTTCTCAAAGAAAATGAACGTAATCTGCACCAGGTTCAGGATCTGGCCTCGGAGATTGAAGAACAGCGAGACGAGATCGCAGCCTGGAATGAAGTGCTGGAACAAAAAGTTGTGGCGCGAACCATCGCTTTACGTAATCTATTAAATAACGCAGGCCAGGGTTTTCTGTCCTTTGGACCGGATTTAATCCTTCGCGAGGAGTACAGCAACGAATGTGTAAGAATTTTTGGCGGTCAGATTGCAGGGGTAAAATTTGCCGACCTTATTTACCCTAAAGACCAGGAACAACGAGATTTCGTAGAATCCCTGTTTATGGAAATCTTTAGTCAGCGGGACCAACATTTACGGGAAGTTTATCTACCCTTACTACCTACAGATGTATTGATCAACTCCAAGTACATAAATGTTGAGTATAAATTAATTGAGGATGCCGGACTTGAAGGCGCAGAAGTTTGTATGGCTATATTAAGTGATGTTACCGAGAATCGACTTTTGGAAAGCCAGGTGGAACAAGAACGCAATCTATTAAAAATGGTCGTTAAAGTGATTGTTAACCGAATTGACTTTATCCAAAATATCAAGGACTTCCACCGATTCTGTACTTCGGGCTTACTGAGTATTCTGGCAGAGCCGACAACCATCGAAGAAAAATTGGCCGCGATTTTCCGCCAGGTCCATACGTTTAAGGGTAATTTCAGTCAATTGAATATGAGCAATGTTGTTGAGCAGTTACACCAACTTGAAACAGAGATGACGAATTTTAAAAATGAGAGAGGATTAAACGTGGATCAACAAGAACTTATGCAATTATTTAGTGAGTTAGAGCCGGAGACTTGGTTGCAGGAAGACTTGGCTTATCTAGAGCAAGTTCTGGGGCCAAAGCTATTTACCCAGGATGATGAATTGGTCATTAGTAAGATCAAATTGATGGAAATTGAGAAAAGGATTGAAACCCTCTTGCCACCCTCCGAATGTAAACTGCTGATTCCCGAACTTCGTAGGCTCCGTTATAAGCCTCTGGCTGAGTTATTAAGCTCCTTCCCTGATTATGTAAACAGGTTAGCAGAACGCTTTGAGAAACCTGTGTATCCGGTTGAGGTTACGGCGGAACCGATCCAAATAGATCCGGATGCCTACAAAGGTTTCATAAAGGCTTTGGTTCACGTTTTTCGTAATGCGGTCGATCATGGCCTTGAGAATGTAGATGAACGGATTGAACAGGGCAAAGAGGAATATGGCCAGATCTCTATAACTATTTCTAGCAACGAAAGGTATATTATCGTGGCGATCAGCGATGACGGTCGGGGTATAGATGCCACTGCTGTACGTACGAAGGCTTTGGCTCAGGGGTTACTTCCGGAGGAACAATTACTTGCCGCTAGTGACGAAGAAATAATCCAACTTATTTTTGTCGAGGGTTTTTCTACCAAAGATGCTGTGACAGATGTTTCCGGTAGGGGTGTGGGTCTGGCTGCCCTAAAACATGAGTTAACAAAGCTCGGAGGTTATCCCAGAGTAGAAACTGTTTTAGGTCAGAGTACCATCTTCAACCTATATCTGCCGTTGGAGAACGAGGAGGTATGGACGTTACCTGTCAGTGATTTATTAGCACCCTTGCTTGAGACTGCGCAGGATTTTCTGGCTAAACAAATTGGTCTAGAAGCGGAACCCGCCGATCAGACGGCGATTATCCGGCAAAATTCCTTGGAACTCAATCGAAAAACTGCATTGTTACCGATTCGAGGAGCTATTGAATGCTACTTTGTTTTAAGTGTTGATGACGAGGTTTTGCGCTTAATGGTTCGTAATTATTTAATGGACGACCTCCAACCTGGTGAGGAAGAGGAGTATATGCAGGATATTTTAGGTGAAAGTGCTAATACAATCTTAGGAAATTCAGTAAAATATTTCCCTGGCCTAGAAGAATTGTTGATTATCGACTGTCCTGTTGCCCTAGCATCGGAGGAAGCTTTAATGAGATATAAAGAAGCGCAAATCTGGAATTGCCAATTACAAACAAGTGCTGGGCGATTTAGCCTAGGGCTGGTTGTACCTCGGGGTACTGCCGGTGGACGACTGGTTGATTAGATATAAGGGAGGAGGAAATATCAGTATGGCACGAATTCTTATCGTTGATGATTCTGCAATAATGCGCCGAAATTTAAAAACTATCCTCGTTCAAGCGGGTCACATAGTGGTTGGGGAAGCAATAAACGGAGGACAGGCTCACTTAATGTACCGTACGCATGTTCCGGATCTGGTAACTATGGATATCACGATGCCTAATGTTAACGGGATTGAGGCCGTTAAGTTAATTAAGAAAGAATTTCCAGATGCTAAAATAGTAATGGTTAGTGCTCTAGATCAACGAAGTATGGTATTGGAAGCTTTAAAACTGGGAGCAAAGCATTATATTATCAAACCGATCACTCCGGAAACAGTTATTGACGTGGTCAATAAGGTATTAGGTATCACCCCAATCGAAGAGACCCATGAGACAAACTTGCAGCCGGAGGAAACTGTACCAGAAGGAGCCGATGTTGCCCCGTTTATCATTGAAAACGCTGATAACACGTTTCAGATCAGGCTTTCTCCAAGTCTCACCGAAGAAAGCTTTGCTATGCTCATGCAGGCGGTTCAAGGGTTAATGTTTGTCAAGCCTTTAAAAGTCGTTTTGAATTTTGGCTCAATAGAAACATTGCCTGACTCGCTGCTTAATAAGATTGCAGGTATTGTTAGATCAGTTAAAAATTCCAAGGGAATGATTAGAGTCATCGCCAGAAACAAAAACCTTGTTAAAACCGTCAAGGAAAAAAAGATTGATAACTTAACCGAGGTTATCGAAGTTATTTAAGCTAAGAGCTTTAGGATACTAGAAACAGGGGAAACCAATCATGGTTTCTCTGTTTCTGCAAAAATGAAGGGGTTAGAATCCCCTTTGTTCAATATTCGACATTTTGTAGATATTTGTATCCATGAATATTGTATTCTTCTTGAAATACCTAATGAGTTTATGCTAGCATAGATGTATGTTGGCTGAATAATCACTAAAATCTAATTAGCGTCATAACTTTGCAAAGATTTATGAGGTGGAGAAACATGAGAAAAATTAATTTTACAGAAACCGTCTTAAGAGACGGCAACCAATCACTAATCGCTACAAGGTTGGCTTTCGAACAATTTGCTCCTATTCTCGAGGAGCTTGATAAGGTCGGGTACTACTCCTTAGAATGTTGGGGAGGAGCAACCTTTGACACCTGTATAAGGTACCTAAATGAAGATCCCTGGGATAGGCTGAGAAAAATAAAGGCGATTGTGAAAAAAACTCCCTTACAAATGCTGCTTAGGGGCCAAAACGTCCTGGGTTATAAACACTACCCTGATGACGTCGTCCGAAACTTTGTCAAGGCCGCTGTGGCTAACGGTATTGATATTCTCCGTGTTTTTGATGCCCTTAATGACTTGAATAATATTCAAGTCGCTATGGATGAAGTCAAGAAACAAGGCGCCCATGCCCAAGGAACCATTGTCTATACAGTGAGTCCTATTCATGATGTTAAGAATTACCGGAACTTGGCTAAACAGCTGGAGGAAATGGGGGCAGACTCTATCTGTCTCAAAGATATGGCGGGCCTTTTAATGCCTCAGGTGGCCTTTGATCTCATCAAGGACTTAAAGCAAACGGTTAAAATACCGATCTTCTTACATGCCCACTGTAATAATGGGCTGGCAGAAATGGCCTACTTTAAAGCTATCGAGGCTGGTGTGGACGGGATAGATTGTGCTATTTCTTCGTTCTCCAGTGGTTCATCCCAACCTCCTACTGAGACCATGCATTTCGCCTTAGAGGATGCTGGTTATACTACTGGCTTGGATGCTGTTAAATTGAAAACGGTGAATGACTTCTTTAAGCCTCTCAGAGAAGAATTTATCTCCTCTGGACTACTGGATAGTCAATTACTTACTCCTCAACCAGGAAGTTTACTCTACCAGGTTCCTGGCGGAATGTTATCTAATCTAATATCCCAACTTAAAGATCGTAATGCTCTTGATAAGTTGGAGGCTGTGCTTAGTGAAGTCCCTCAGGTTCGCAAAGACCTCGGCTATCCCCCTCTCGTAACTCCGACTAGCCAGATTGTTGGAGTTCAAGCTGTCTTTAACGTCTTAACGGGTGAACGGTATAAGGTGGTTATTAAAGAAGTTATTAATTACTTCATGGGAGAATACGGCAAGGTGCCAGGACCTATTAACGAAGAAGTTTCTAAAAAAGCTCTGCGCAAGAAACAACCTTTAGCAGGACGCTATGCCGATACCTTAGAGCCGGCTTTTGAAAAGGCCAAAGAACAGCTCAAGGATATTACTTCTAGCGATGAAGATGTCCTAACTTATTTGTTGTTCCCGCAAATTGCCGAAGAGTTTATCAAAAAGAAAAATGGCATGGATAGTTTTCCACCAGCCTCAGAAACCGTTTCCCAGCGGAGGATTGGTTAGGTGTATTTTTCCGTTGATAATTGTCGCTTTATGTAATAAAATATCACTAGAAGTTCGTTTCAGTTGAAAGGGGTAGCTAGTGATGTCCTTGCCATGGCATAAACTCAATTATAAGAAACAGAATTACTATATAATCTTAGCCGCGATTTCCTTGGCCTCGGTCTTGATTGGTATTGTTTATGTAATTAATGTGGCGTAGGCAGTCTAGTCTAGCAACAAAATCGAAAATCCCCCTCACCCATTGCGTATAGATGAGGGGGATTTTTCATGTCTGCTTCAGGGTTATAGCTTGAAGTCCTTGCGGGTTAGATTTTTATAATAGGAGCGGACTGGGCTATAATCAGGCGTATAACCAGGGATCTCAACTAAAGGTTCGTTATACTTCAGATAAAGGGTGGTTAATTTGGTCAGATATTTCAAGGGCGTAAAATCCTTAATATTATTATCGGATACGTCAAGATAGGTGAGGGAGGTTAGACCTTTTAGGGCAGTGAGATCCTTCAGTCGAGTATTCGTCATCTTTAAGGTTTTAAGATTAGTTAGCTTGGCTAGTGAAGAAACTTTCAGGAGGGGATTATTACCGAGATCAAGGGTTTTTAAGTTGGTCAAATACTCTAACCCGGTCAAGTCCGTGATCCCTTCACTGCGGGCATCTAACGAGGTGATATCCATAACATCACTCTTATAGATCGTCTCATCGCTATCCTTTTTCAATTTATACCCAATGGCTTCTTTTAAGGCTAGATCGGGGAAATTTATTTTGGCATCTTCGGAAACTTTAAGGGATAGGCTGACCTTTTGAGTCAAACCATCAATCGTTCCTTGAAATTGGTAAGTGCCAACTTTATTGATAGGGATAATATTACTACTCCAAGTAACGGGAAGAGTCTCTGTGCTGCCATCACTCATGGTTGCAGTCACCTTATCCGGGAAATCATAGGAATCGCCGAGAATGATCTCTGCGCTTATATTGTCTATTTTCGTCACTTTTGGATAGATCGTTAATTTAAGGTAAACATGACCATTATAGTTTTTTAAGGTGCCTTCGAATTGATAGGTCCCGGCACGAAGGGTGTGCACGGAGGAAAGACTCCAAGTTACGGGGACCTCTTCATTTAAGCCATTGGTTTTGGTAACTGTGATGGTTTTCGGTGGTTCGTATTTTTGTTGTTCTTGAACACTATCCGTGATGTCGGTCACTGACTTAATCTCGGCTGGCAGTCTCCGGAGTGTGGATTCAGTCGAGAAATCAATGACACTCGTGCCACCCAAAATCTTAAGTTTGGAGATGATTTTAGAACTAAGGAAGGAATTGCTGGAGAACGGAATGGAGTTTCCTTGAAGCAAGATGATGGGGTTTTTCCCCTTTTGAGCTAAGGCAGAGGCGGCAAGAGCATCTGGGAAGTTCTCACCGGTCGAGATATAAAGAGTGTCTAAATCTAGACTGTCTGCAAATCGTCTAATCAGGCTGATATTCCGATCATAAGGGTTTGGGCCGTAAATCAGTTCGTGATTCGGAAACTGATTGATCACGTTATCGCTAAGATCAGAGTAGCCAGTCACGATGACAATCAGGGGGATTTTATTGTTACTTAAGAAATCTTTCTGTGTTGAAGTCAGATCATTAGGAGGTACTAAGAGAAGGGGCATCTCATTGGCTGCGGCAATGGGACCTATGGACAAGGCATCCGGAAAATTCGTACCGCTGGTTACGATAACCCCTTTTTTGACACCGATTTCTTGAGCTACTAGGAGTGCTGTTTCATAGCGATCTGGGCCGGCTATTCGCTTAGCGGTGATATTCATTAAGGAAAGTTGATTTTCGACTTCTCCCGAGACAACTGCATACCCGCCAACAATGTAGACGTTTTTGACCTTCAGGCGTTTCAATTCGGCAGCAGTGTCACTATTTAAACCATAGGAACCGGTCAATAATATGGGGGCATTATACTTATGGGCTAATGGTCCAGCGCTTAAGGCGTCTGGAAAATTCTCTCCGAAGGCGAGAATTGCCGAATCTGCCCCATCCGGCCAGCCGTTTTGACTGATGGCAACGGCTGTTTGATAGCGGTCATAGCCTGCAATTCTGTCGGTCGAGGTAGAAGCGCTAGCTTTAGGCGGGTAGGCCAACATCAAGATGCTAATCAGGAAAAGACTTAGGAAAAAGTATTTCTTCGTCATCGAGAAAGTAATCCTCAAAGTGTACGCCTCCTTTTACGTATAACTTTCTCGAAATATTGACTAAATCCTGCTTTATATTTAAAAAATAGCGTAATTCCTAATCCGCGTATTGTTCTTTTAAAGCGAGGATTTCTTCTAGGCAGTTCAGAAAGGCATCGACGAGGTGGGGGTCGAATTGCACACCACGCTCCTCTTTGAAGAGATTGATGACCCGGTCGATTTCCCAGGCTTGCTTATAGCAACGATCACTGGCTAGGGCATCAAACACGTCAGCAAGGGCTGTTATGCGACCGTAGATGTGAATTTCTTCTCCTTTGAGGCCTTGGGGATAGCCGGTACCATTCCATTTTTCATGGTGCTGGTGGGCAATGATGGCTGCGGATTGCAGAATTTGGCGGTTGGATTTTTTCAGAAGTTGATTGCCAATGATGGTATGTGCTTGCATCTCAGTAAATTCCTGATCTGTGAGTTTGCCGGGTTTCTTTAAGATGGCGTCGGGAATGGCGACTTTACCAATGTCGTGCATGGGAGAAGAGATTTTGATCAGCTCGGCTTCTGCGGGGCTCATGCCTAGGCGAAGTGCGAGGATCTTAGAGTATTCTGCGACGCGTTTAACATGGTTGCCGGTTTCCTTAGAACGGCTTTCTCCGATTTCGCCCATGAGATAGATGATTTCCTTTTGAGTTTGCTCTATCTCCTGATTCAGCATGGCGGATTCTAGAGCCTTGCCGCTATAGGACGCGGCGAGGGTTAAGAGGTGCATGTCCTGATAATTAAATACTCCCTCAGTGGTCAATTTATTAATGGCTTGGAAGATACCCATGTTTTCTCCGTGCTGATTTTGGATCGGGATTACGAGGACAGACTTTGTATGGTAACCTGTCTGGAGATCAACTTCTGGGTTAAAACGCGCGTCTTGATAGGCATCCTCTATGAGGATGCTTTTATTATTTTTCAAAGCGTAGCCTGCAAAGCCTGCTTCCTCGGGCATAGTTAAGGCTTTTACGCCATGGGCGACTTTCGTCCAAAGCTGATGAGTCTCCTTATCATGGAGCCATAGGGTGCAACGATCCGCCAGAATTAGTTCTCGACCCATGTCTGCCATATAGAGCAAAATACGGTCTAAATCTTT
This sequence comes from Desulfosporosinus sp. BICA1-9, assembly GCF_000802135.1. Taxonomy (NCBI): domain Bacteria; kingdom Bacillati; phylum Bacillota; class Clostridia; order Eubacteriales; family Desulfitobacteriaceae; genus Desulfosporosinus; species Desulfosporosinus sp. BICA1-9. The sequence continues at coordinate 29,303 of NZ_JUEE01000208.1, read as the reverse complement.
TTCTGGGGCGATTAAGGATATGTAATGAAAGATGATGCGTAACATTTGCTCCGGCGCCAGGTCTTTTTTTAGCTTAACCTCAAGATCTTGGAGTTCGTGCATGAGAAGTACTCCTTTCGACAGTAGGTTAGAAGGGGCTCACCACTTTAGAAATTGTGGTCGCGGAGTCAATATTTAGGATATCTGCAAAATGAGGGCCAGGAGGGTGACGTGAAAAACTTGATCGACCATAATGCCGAGCCACTGATTTTTAGAGAGATCGGTGCGCATGACCTGAGTGATCCACCAAGTGACGAACCTACGGCGGTCCAGGAGGACATGGGCTAAAAAGATGGCCAGGAGTTGCCACCATGCTAGACCGCCAAAGCCAAAGAAGGCAATAACTCCTAGGGTAGCCGTATAGAGTAGGGAATGGGCGATCAAGGGGAACCACTTGGTTGTTTTATTGATGGCCATCCAACTGGTTTGGAGGGGGAAATCCCCCAGAAGATGGGCTAATATTAAGTAATCAAAAGGACTCAATTTCGGCAGCCCTCATTTCTTTAATTGACATTATTTTCATCGTCATAATATCATTTTCGTTAAAATTTGTATATATTCTTAGGCTATCTCGCGGATCATCAAGATTCAACCCTTGCTTTTTTTGCTATTTAAGATTATTTTGTAATACTCCCTAAAATTGCAGGATTTTTCTAATTAATGATGAATATTCTCAAATTAGACAGCTTTAGTAAGCTTAAGAAAGCAGGGATATTCGTGAAAAAAAGTTCTTATCGTCATGTTCTTCTTTTGATTAGCCTGAGTGCCTGCTTGGTTTTACAACCCTTGTTTGTTTTTGCCAGTCAAGCGACGAACCAACTCGAACGGTTATATGGTAACACACGGTTTCAGACTATGGCTCAAATTGCCTTAATGTTCCCAGGCATTGTGGATAATGTGGTCTTAACAACGGGAAGTAATTTTCCCGATGCGCTGGCGGGCGTGCCTCTAGCTCACCAAAAACAGGGCCCCCTTCTCTTGTTAGAGAGTACGCCGGAATTAAGTCAGGAAGCCTTTAATTATATTAAAGCACACCTCAAGCCAAACGGGCATATTTACATACTCGGGGGGACGGTGGCGGTTCCTGATCAGTTTCTCACTGCTCTGGAGAACTTAGGGTTTAAGCGCGAAAACATGCACCGGATTGCTGGGTATGATCGTTATGAAACGGCTTTAGCCATTGCTCAAGAACTTCAGCATGATGGATCTGAATTTTACCTTGTCCAAGGAGATAATTTCCCAGATGCCTTGTCCGCTTCTGTGCTGGCAGCGACAACTGGGTATGTCAGTGTGGATAAATCGAATTACTTTAAGGCGGAGGGTCAAACGCTGCCGCCTTCTCTGGGCGGGATTCCCTTGATTTTAGTACCTTCTAAGGGTGCTATCCCGGATTCGATCATTCAGTATCTCAATTCCCTACCCGGCGATAACACTTTAAAGCAAACCTTCCATGTGGTGGGAGGAACGGCCGTGATCCCGGAAGAACGTTTACTGCAACTTAAATCCCAGGTCAAACGGCTGGCACCTGACGGATTAACCCGGATTAGTGGAGACAATCGCTATGGAACCATGGGCCAACTTAATGCCCTGACGAGTAATTTTAATGCCTCTTGGCAAAACGAGGGAAGCGGTATTCCAATTCCTCATATTTATCTAGCCTCAGGAGAGAATTTCCCGGATGCTCTCACGGGTGCAGTACTTGCTGCTAAAAACGAGGCTCCCTTGGTTTTGGTCAATGACTTGCTGCCTCAGGAAACGATCGATTTACTGATGGGGTATTTTGAGCGTAACCAAAGGGGGATTCAACAGGGAGCAGCGGTTACGGCCTTAGGAGGTTCGAGTGTTATCTCAGACAAAACGATGACTGTTGTGAGTTACATTTTGAACTACGGAGGATCCATCACTAATCAACCGAGTGTGCAAACCTTGGCGGGTTCGGGGAGGCTCGGCTATCTGGATGGTCAAAACCAGAGGGCTGAATTTGCCATGCCTTCGGGAATTGCCGAAGCTAAGGATGGAACGGTCTATGTAGCGGATACCCAGAACCACAGAATTCGGGCTATCTCTGGCGGGAGTGTTCGTACGGTTGCGGGTGCTACTACGGCTAAGGATGACTATGGCATGTCGGTGGGTGGTTTTCAAGATGGTCCAGCGACACAAGCCCTCTTTAATCAGCCTAAGGGGCTCGTTGTCGATGACGGTGGAACGATTTTTGTCGCGGATTCTGCCAATGGTGCCATTCGCGTGATTGATAAGTCCGGTCAAGTGACAACTTTAGTGAAGGGATTAAAGGCTCCGTCAGATCTCGTACTGGGGACTAAGGGAGATCTTTATGTCACGGAAACCTTAAATCATCGGATTTTGAAGGTTGATAGAAATGGGAATTGGTCGGTTCTAGCGGGCGGTGGGTACGAGATGAGGAATAACTGGCTCTTTGGTGGCTATGCGGACGGACAAGGAGAACAGGCACGATTTAACGAGCCTTCCGGCCTGGCTTTAGGACCTCAAGGTTTCTTATATGTAGCCGACACGGGGAATCAAAGGATTCGGGTGGTTTCTCCCCAGGGGGAAGTAACGACGCTGGCTGGATCAGGTAGCACTCCGATTGTGGACACGACTTATTATAAGGGCGGGTTCCAGGATGGACCTGGCCTAAATGCTCAATTCCATTTTCCCAGTGGGATTGCCGTCAGCGCGGAGGGTACTGTTTACGTGGCGGATACGTATAATCATCGGCTTCGAGAGATCAGCCCTTTAGGAGTGGTCAAGACGTTAGCGGGAAATGGTCTGCACGGCAAGGAAAATGGATTTCCGGAACAAGTGCAATTTGATAGCCCGGTGGCAGTCAAGATCAGTCGAGAGGGTGACCTTTTGATTGTCGATCAGTTCAATAATTTGATTCGACTGCTTAAATGGTAACCGTAAGTAAGCTTTAGGACGAACGACTTATTAAAGAAGTTGAATAGGGGAGTGGTGGGCTATCCGAAAGATTTATGCCGTTTTAATCATCCTCTCAGTGATGTCGTTTTTTTACTATCAGGAAGTTCTTTATAATGCGGAGCGTAGTTTTACGGATCGTGTGACGATCGAACCGAGGGACGTTGATCCGAGAATCAAAATTCTGGCCATCGATGATCAGAGCCTTGCCGCAGTCGGAAAATGGCCTTGGCCACGCAACATCGTAGCGGAATTAAGCGACAAGCTTATGGCCAACGGTGCCCTTGCTGTTTGGCCGGACATCTTTTACAGTGATAAGAGTCAAAATCCGGAGGAAGATCAGGCTTTGGCGAAGGTAGTCGCAACCTATCCTCATGTTTTTCTCCCAGTGTACTTTGATTTTCAGACCAGAAAAGTGGACCATCAGGTGATCGTAGAACGCTTACAAAAACCCGTGATTCCCATTGACCCCCAACAAACCGGGCATATCAATGTGATTGAGGATGATGATCGGGTGGTGCGTAAGGTGATGCTGGGAATTTCAAGTGCTGAAACTCGAGTTCCGGCTATTAGTGTGAGATTGGCGAATTTGCTTTTGCCGTCAGAACGCAAGTTAGTCTGGACTGAGGATAACCGCTGGCTACAGGGTGACACTTCCCTGGGGACGGGTCCTCAACATGAACTCTTTTTTTCCTATGCTACAAAGCCACTCGATCAAAGGATCGAGACGATCCTCATTACTAAGGTCCTAAGTGGAGAGGTGGGTCCCGCCCATTTTGCGGGGTCTGTGGTGATGATTGGACCTTATGCTCTGGGTCTTGACGATGCGTATTACACTCCTGCGAGTAAAAAGTTAGAAATGTATGGGGTGGCGATTCATGCCAATATCATTCAGAGTTTGCTGGATGGGAAGGTTTATACTAGGGCAACTCCACTTGTGGGTATCGCCTTGATTTTTGGGCTTGGGCTGGGCGCATATTTGAGCATGGAACGGGTGCGTGCTAAGTGGTCCATCCTGATTATGATGGGGTTTTTAGGAACCTATCTTGTGGCCCATGTTCTGGTGTTCCAGTCGTTCAAGATTTTACTTCCCTATCTATATCCCGTCTTGACAATAATCGCTTTATATATCTTTTCTGTCGTTTCTCAATACCTTAAAGAGCGGAAAGAGCGCGGACGAGTCACTGGGATCTTCGGTCGCTATGTTTCGAAAGCAGTGGTCCAAGAACTCCTGGCCTCTCAGGAAGAGATTAAAGTAGGTGGGGTTCGCAAAGATATCACCTTGATCTTTGTCGATATCCGTGGCTTTACTCCCCTATCGGAAGCGATGGAACCCGAGGATATTATCAAGATTCTCAATGACTACTTAGACCTCTGTTCGCGAGCGGTGTTTGCTTATGAAGGGACCATCGATAAGTTTATCGGCGACGGTGTGATGTCCATCTTTGGGGCACCGATTGAGCAAGAAGACCACCCAGAAAGAGCGATTCGGGCGGCCCTACAAATGCAACGAGAGTCAGGTAACCTGGCGAAGCGCCTGCAGGAACAATATGGCCGTTCAGTGAGCTTTGGAATAGGGATTAATTCAGGGCCAGCGGTCGTGGGGAATATTGGCTCTCAGGAACGCCTAGATTATACGGCGATTGGGGATACGGTAAATTTAGCGGCTAGGCTGGAGTCAAATGCCAAACCAGGGCAGATCCTGATTAGTAAGGCGACCTATGAACGGGTCAAAGAGAGATTTCAAGTCACTGCTTTAGAGCCTATTAAGGTCAAAGGAAAACAAAGCCTAGTCGAGATTTATCAAGTAGAGGGAGAGTTCGATGAAACTAAAGTATAAATTTCTAACTGCCTCAGTGTTAGTTTTCCTCTTCTTTTTTAGCCAAATGATCATTCTTTCCCCTCAGGAGGTTTCTGCTGCCCAGCCGACGGTCATCCTGAGCGGGGTCAAAGGAGAGGTCATCGTTAAGAAAGGGGGCGGGCTGCGCGAGTTGCCCGCTGTCAATGGAATGGAGCTGGTTCAGGGAGACTGGCTGCGCACGGGTAAAGCGGGAATGGCCAAACTCATCTACCCTGATGGTACAGAGGCAACGCTAGGGTCTAATTCCACTTTAAATATTCAACGCTTAACCACCAGTGATAGGGTGGGGGTCTCTGTGCTTTCAGAAACCGGCAGCTCAGCCTCGTCACAAGGGCAGCAATCTTCCCTGCAATTGTGGGCGGGTAGTGTCTGGAGTAAAGTGAAAAGTCTTGTGAATCTGGATGATGAATATGAAGTGGAGACACCCACGGCAGTAATGGGTGTGCGGGGTACGTTGTATTTGGTCAGTGTTAATCCTGAAAATGGCTCTACTCAGGGGGATGTGATCGATGGGGTGGTAGGAGTCTCGCAAAATATCGAAGCGACGCAGGCTGCCCCGATCCAGCTCGTAACGATGGGTCGGACCCTAAGGTTAGTTTCTTTAAGCGAGCCTTTGCCCAATCAGCAAGTGATCAGCTCTCAGGAATTAATCAAGACTACTCAACCCGAAATCTTAGTGCAATTAATCAATGATATTCTGGAACGGACGAAGGAATTGGTCATACTAACGAAAGAGCAACAGCAGGCCTTCAGCCAAACTGGAAATGTGGAGGATATTAAAAGTGCGGTTGGAACGTCCTATAAATTAGACGAGTTAACTAGTTTTTCTAAGGAGTTTATGGCTAGTCTGGAGACGTCGGACAAGTTAGAAGAGATTAACCAGGTTTTGGTCGAAAATAATCAGTCTCTCGATCAGTTGCGATCAACGACAGAGACTCTGAGAACTGAGACTGAGCAATTAAGGACTGAAGTCGTAGAAACAGCTGAAGAGGCTGGAGTGAGTCAGGAAGAGATTGAGGATATCGGAAATCAGGCTGTAGGTGTACCGCCAAGTGCGGGGTCAGTACCGCCGCCCCCAACTCCGCTTGCGCCACCTCCAACACCACCGCTCCCGCCGGTTACTACACCGGACCCGAGCAATGGGGGAGGCGGTTCGAACAGTGGTGGCAGTAGCAGTAGTAGCGATACGACGGTATTATCCACTAATTATTTAGTAAGTTCAAGTACGATTAGTAATGTGTCTTATGCGACAAGCCGCGCTAGCTTTCTAGCCAACTTGGCGAAAGGTGAGAGCCATCAGAGCTGGGATACCTCGGGAGTACATGATCCAGTGCTGAACAACGATCGAATTGTGATGACCGCACAGAATAACACGCCAATGATCTACACCATTTCCGTGGCTTCAGCTCCCCTGTCGGCATTAGTACCCATATCTCAAGGTCAGCCGATCACATTTACAAATGGGGTAAACCTTGACTTTGGTGATTTAACCATTCCGTCTGGCGCGCAAGTCAGAGCAGAGGATGTATCGTCCTCGGTAGGGGAGAGTATTCCTGAGGGGATGGCCCTGGCCGGTGGAGCCGTTAATTTTACACTCAGTGGAATGGGGACGGGTTTATTAGAAGCGCCTGTTAGTTTAATCATGCCCTTGAATGGAGATGTAGACCCAGCGCAAGTGGGGGTTTATTATCTTAATGGCTCAGCGTGGGACTACCAAGACTCTGCCGTCCGAGATGGAACGGTGGTGGCCCAAGTTAATCACTTCTCCATTTATGCCGTTTTGTCGAGGGAGGATCCTGTTAATCTTCTGAGTCAATCGGTCTCGTCAGATGGTACACAAATCAAATTGTCGTTTGATCAGAGTCTTCATAGTAGTTCTAAACCAGAGACAACTGATTTTTCTATCACTTCGAATGGCACTCGGATCAATGTTCTAAGCGTAGCCGTGGATAATAAATCCCTTTACCTAGACCTTGAGCAACCAATCCGTAAGAATGACCACGTAAAGATCTCCTATAGTGTAGGACCTTACCACATCCGGGATTTAGAAGGAAATAGTGTTCGGGATTTTAGTAATCGCTCAGCTTTAACTGATTTTTTGCCGGGGCCCAGGGTAGTTATGAATAACCCTGGCACGGAGACTGTTCAGGAAATTACGGTGTATTTCTATAATAGTGAACTGAGTGCGGAAACATTATCCCTCCAAGCTGTGGACCAAGTTATCAAAGGGTCACAAATTATTCTTAATCCTACGGCGAATCCTGAGAACCCGATAGGTTTAGGAATATGCGAGATTGCTTGGGGACAAGAAGTTATGCCAACAGTGGAGACAAACGGTGATTTTGGTCAGAGTTTGAGCTTAACACTGTCAGAGCCCTATACCTTCAGCACAGGTGATACTATCGATATCCATTTTGTGCGCGGTGCTGTGAAGAATGCCCTAGGTGAGGTTACCGGGGCTGCAGAAACAGAGCTCGTTATTCCGTCTCCGCCCAGGTTTACTGTTAACCGTGATAATGTAGTTGTTCAGGGTATTGCTGGCGCGGAAGTAAAACTCTATCGATGGGGAGAGGTTACTCAATACGGTGAACCCCTTAGCTTGGATGCCAATGGGCAAGGGAATTTCTCTGACCTGATCGACTTAGACTATTATTTAGTTCAAACCGCAAATAATATTGGAGGTATGCCCAGTGACCGCTTTTTTGCTGGACCATCCTCGCGGGTTATAGCCGGAGTAATCTCATTACCGGAAGGGTCCGTGGCCTTGAGGAATATTCATGTTTATCTTAATACGGAGGGAAATGACTATAACGCTTGGACGAAGGTGAACATTAAAAAAAGTACGTCCTCCACGCCTTATTTTTTAACGCTGCCTGCCAATCAATCTGCTGAAGAGGGTTACCGTGTTTTCTATCATCTCAATTCATTAGAGGGATATTTCCCTGTTGGTTGGTACGCGGGTCCGGATAGAATGACGTTGAATCCCTATTTAGCGACGGAAGTTTACTTTACCAGTGAAGGGAACCATGAGATCGATCTCACACTCATGAAAGAACTAGCAGGCAGTACACCGCCTCTGGAAGAGGATATTGATGTGACTACTAACTTGGATGCTGAGGACAGTGTAACGGTCAGAGGGTTAGCGGTGGGGGATTTATTAAGAATTTATGACGCACCGATAGGCGGTAGTTTATTAGGAGAAGCGACTGTGAATGAAGCTGAAAACTCGACCACAGTGTCTGGCCTCAACTTGGGCTATGACGCTGGGAGTATTTGGGTCACAGTAACGAATCTTGGGCTAGGGGAAAGTAGCCTTATTCAAAAAGATTTCGCGGCAGAATTGTTACTTTCGGCAGCCGTTACTCCGATCACGACAAACGGGGCGATCAGTAGGGTTAGGGTGACCATCAAGAGTTCTGCGAGTGACCACTTTGTTGTGATTATTACGGATCAAGGGATAGATACTCCAGATGTTGGAGACCCTGTCCCTACCTGGCAGCGAGGAGACTTCCCTAGCTCTTCCGACTTCGACTTAAAGAAAAACAAAAAAGCCCCTAGATTAAGGGCTCGGTGCAGTGCAATGATTTGATGTTGAGATTATAGATTACTTATGTTAAGTAGTCAGAGCGAAATAAGCAATCACAATTATGCAGATTACTGCCGAAGCTGCAATTATCAAAATCTCTTGGCGAGTTGGTAAATGAAACGGGGATTCTTTATATTGCTTCCATGGCATACAATTTCACTCCTAACATATTTTGGTACTATTAATGCTATTCGGGCACTGACATGCTTATTCCTTCTTGAACCAGCATGAAAGCTTTGCTAAATTAGAGCTTATAATTCTAAATTTCAACAAAAAAAGACTCAAATCCGTTCTCTAAAAGGTTATGATCACAGAATTCGTTCTTTTGTAACTATTCATGAAAAGATATTCCCAAATTAGAGTTAAAGTAGGATGAAAAACATAACTCTGCGATCTTAGCCATTTAGATTTTTAAAAGGTTGACAAATGAAGTGGTCAAATGCTAAAATAATTAAATGTGGTGACTTCTCACCGCAACCGCTCGAATCAGGTATTAACGGGTTTTTTAGCTTTAAGAAACCGACCTGCAATGGCGAGTCTAGGGCATGGGAGGTGTATTTATATGTATGCAGTGATTGAAACTGGTGGTAAGCAATTTCGCGTTCAAGAGGGCGACGTACTTTACGTTGAGAAATTGGATGCTAACGTCGGAGATGCCGTAACGATTGATAAGGTTCTCCTCGTGGAAAAAGACGGAGCAGTTAATGTCGGAACCCCTGTTGTGGCGGGTGCTACAGCAGTGCTGAAAGTAGTGGAGCACGGTAAAGGGGAGAAGATTATTGTCTTCAAATTCAAGTCCAAGAAAAACTATCGTCGCAAGCAAGGACATCGTCAACCCTACACAAAAGTGGTTGTCGAGGCACTCCAAGCGTAAGCGCCAAGATGGCATTCGCTTCATAGTATGGGCGGATGAGCAAGGGCGAATTCGTGAATTTGAATTGTCTGGACATGCTGGGTTTGCCGAAGAGGGTCAGGACATAGTCTGTGCGGGGGTTTCTGCACTGAGTATTGCGGCTGTCAATGGGTTGGAGCATTTCTTATCGGTGGTCCCTAAAGCTCAGGAGGCTGATGGACATCTCTCCTGTCGGCTGGAGGGGATTTCTGAGCAAGACTTGGAGAAGGCCCAGTGGATTTTGCAAACGATGGCGTTAGGTATTGAAAAAATACGAACGACTTATAGTCAAAACTATATAATTATTGATCGAAGGAGGTGGACTCCATGCTAAAAATGAATCTTCAACTGTTCGCCCATAAAAAAGGGGTAGGTAGCTCACGAAATGGTCGTGATAGTAACGCTCAACGTCTGGGTGTGAAACGCGGCGATGGTCAATTCGTCAAAGCTGGTACGATTATTGTGCGTCAACGTGGAACGAAGTTTCATCCCGCTAAAAACTGTGGTCTGGGTAAAGATGACACCTTATTTGCTTTGATTGACGGCTACGTCAAGTTCGAGCATAAAGATCGCTTGCACAAACAAGTTAGTATTTATGCAGAACGTGCAAAAACCCCGATAGCTATCGCCCTATAAGCTGTTTCTTATTGACCCCTGGGTTTTCCCAGGGGTTTTATTCGTATATACAACTATCGATCAAACTGATTTGCAGAATTTAAGTGAGGGGGAAGGGTAACGATGTCAGAGGTTGAAGAAACTTTGTTGTCAGAGATGTTACAATGGTATCGCCTTCAGAGGCATGACTATCTAAATCACTGGCAGGTGATTATGGGCAATTTACAGCTCAACCATCCGGAGGAGGCTCTTCAGTATATGCGGGATACGGTCACCGGGTCGCAGGAAGAGCAAAAGATAGGGCATCTGGCCGAACCCCACTTAGCTGCAATCATGCTGGGTTTATTAATTCGTCTGAGTCAGAACAGGATTACTGTGACGATCGATTTTCCCGAGGAGATGAAACAGAACGAGTTTTGGCAAGATCATTGGCAAAAGGAATATGTAGAGCAGTTATACGGGTACACTAAAGAATGCATGGAAGCTTCTTTGCGGTCTAAGTCGTTGAAAGACTTGCAAGCTGAGCTGTATTTATTCGATGAGCCGGGTGGTTTCTCTTGCCAGTTTATCTTATCGGACGAGGAGACGGTCCTTTACGATAAAATGGTGCCGTTTAACGGGCTTTGAAATAAGTAATCCGTTGAATGTGGTAAGGGAAAGGCTAGATTAATCTAAATAGGCTAAAGTGAGTTAGAGTAAGTAGAGTAAGTAGAGTAAGCTAAGCTAAGCGGTAAGAGTTAACTTGATTAAGGAGATTTTAGGTATGTTTTACGATCAGGCAAAGATTTATGTTAAAGCTGGAGATGGCGGAGCGGGTGCTGTTGCCTTTCGCCGTGAGAAATATGTTCCGGAGGGCGGACCGAGTGGTGGAGACGGTGGTCGTGGGGGAAATGTAGTTTTCATAGGGGATGAGGGTTTAAGGACTCTTGTGGACTTTCGCTATAAACGCCATTATAAAGGGGATCGCGGTGATCATGGACAAGCCAAGAATATGAGCGGCAGGGGCGGAGAAGATATTATTCTGCGTATTCCCGTCGGAACTGTGGTCCTCGATGATAGTACAGGAGAGCCTATAGCCGATATTATTGAACATGACCAGCGTGTTGTAGTCGCAGCAGGTGGACGAGGTGGACGGGGTAATGCTCGGTTTATGAGTAATACTAATAAAGCGCCTACTTTGGCGGAAAATGGTGAACCGGGTGAGGAACGCTGGCTGCGTTTAGAGTTGAAGCTTTTGGCTGATGTAGGGTTGGTCGGGTTTCCAAATGTGGGAAAATCCACGATGATTTCCAAAGTGTCTGCGGCAAAACCCAAAATTGCCGATTATCATTTTACCACCCTGATACCTAATTTGGGGGTGGTCGATATCGAGGATGGGGAAAGCTTTGTGATGGCAGATATTCCAGGCTTGATTGAGGGTGCTCATTCGGGAGCGGGCTTGGGACATGAGTTCTTACGTCACACCGAGCGAACTCGCTTGATTCTGCATGTCTTAGATATTTCTGGGTCAGAGGAACGGGATCCCTTGGAGGATTTCCGGATTATTGAAGAAGAACTTCGGCTTTATAGTCCGGAGCTTGCTCTGCGACCGGTGATTATTGTGGCTAATAAAATGGATATCCCGGGTTCTGAGGAAAACTTGCAGCGTTTAAAAGAAGCCGTGGATGGTCGTAACGAAATCTTTTCAGTTTCGGCTGCGAAAGGGGAAGGCTTGCAAGCACTAATTTATCGTATTGCCCAGATCCTGCCGGATATCCCGGTTCCTGAGATTGTCAGCCTTCCGGTTGATCATCGTGTTACGAAAGCAGAATCAGATCCGCGCTTTGAGATCTTAAAGGAAGAGGATCTGTTTATCGTGGTCGGTAAAGAAATCGAGAGGCATGCTAAGATGACCTTGTTTGATCGAGAAGAGAGTGTCTATCGTTTCCAAAATATTATCAAGGCTATGGGAATTGACGATGCTTTAAATGCGGCAGGGATCAAAGAAGGGGACAAAGTGGAGATTGCGGGCTATAAATTTGATTGGGTCTAAGGGCCAGGTTCCTATGAGCTGGACGGATGGTTGTTAAGGGGGGAGCGCGGTGAAGAAGCAGCTTTGGTTAGGAATACTAACTGGATTCTTGATTCTGGCCTTAGCCCTTGGCGGATGGTGGATTTGGGGAACCCCTCAGGGTCCACTGAAGGTCAAAGCTGGAGCTGTAGCACCTATCTCGATGCAAGAAGACGTCTATGCGACGGGCAGCCTTGTTCCGGTGTCTCGTCAAGAGGTGCGTGTCCTAACGCCCGGGCGTGTTACGAGTGTGGCGGTGAAAGTAGGGGATTCCGTTCAACTGGGACAAACCCTGGTCACACTTGATACAACCCTTGTCGATGCCCAAGTAGCCCAAGCAAAGGCGAACGTTGAGGCCGCCCAAACGGGTGTCAATGTGGCGCAAGCTAATTTGGCGGATTTGAAGAAAGCTCAAAGTGTTAGTGCTGATGCTAGTGCTAGTGCTAGTGCTAGTGCTAGTGCTAGTGCTAGTGCTAGTGCTAGTGCCAATGCCAATGCTAGTGTTAGTGCTGATGCAGATGCAGATGTAAGTGCGGTCACTGTAGCCGGTCTCTTAGCCGATGCTTATGGAAACGGTATCGCTGGTGGTTTAGGTGATTCTGCCGGAACTGACAGTATCGGTGGAACTGCAAATGGTACTGGCGCTGGTGATTTACATAATAGTGGGATCTCAGTAAGTCCCGGCGTTGTTAAGCAAGCTGAGGGAGTACTATCCCAAAGTAAAGCGGCATTAAAGCAGGCGCAAGAGATGCTTAAAGTGGCTCAGGCGCAACAGGGGCAAATGATCCATAAAGCGATGATCCCTGGTACTGTCCTGGAGGTTAATGCTGAGGATGGAAATCTCTCGCCTGTGCAGGTCCCGCTGGTGGTTGTGGCCGATCTAACTCAGATGAACGTCGAGGCGCAACTGAATGAGGTCGATGCGGGAAAGGTGCAAATGGACGGGAAAGTGGCGATGACCAGTAAGGTGCTGGGAGATACGACGGTTCAAGGCAGAATTGTCGGGATCGCTCCGGCGGCGGTGACTAAGCCCAGCCTCCAAGGAAATGCTTCCCCGACGGTAGGGATAAAAATCCGGTTAGATCAAGTGCCAGCCGGATTGAAGCCAGGATTTACAGTGAGCATTCAAATAATTGTGGCGACCAAAGCGGGGATTTTGGCGGTTCCTCAAGAGGCCCTTTTTCAAGAAGGAAACAAGAACTATGTCTATCGGATTCAAGAGGGTCGCCTGCGTAAGACCGAGGTGAAGCTGGGAATCGGGAACGATACCCATCAGGAAATTTCCTCTGGTTTAAACGCCGGGGACCAAGTGGTCCTGAATCCCTCTAAGGAATTATCGGAAGGAATGACGGTAGCGCCTGAAGTAGGGAGTGGGGGAGCATGAGTCTCCTAGAAGGATTACGAGGGGCTCTCTTTAGTTTGCGGACTAATAAATTACGGACCGGCTTGACAATGCTGGGGATTATCATCGGAATTGCTGCAGTCATCGCTGTGGTCACCATCGGGCTGGGTGGTAAAGCAGCCATCATGCAGGAGATGGAGAAAAGCGGAGTTAACCTGTTCGTCTTGTACACGAAATCTGTCGGACAAACCGGACAAGCCGAAGCAAACCGCTTAACCCTTGCGGATGGAGAGAGTTTGAAACGGGCTCTGCCGCAAATTAAAAGCTTGCTGCCGGCCAGCATTGAGTATACTGCCGTAGAGGTGAGTCAAAAGCGTTCTTCCGCTATGCTCGTCGGAACAACCCCGGAGTTTGCAGATTTGAGGCGTCGAGATATTGCGAAGGGTCGCTTTTTCTCAGAAGAAGAGTTTTCCGCGGACCGTCGCGTAGTGGTGATCGACCAGACCTTAGCCGACAATTTAATAGGGGCTGGGAATCCTTTGGGGCAGCAGGTCATGATTCATAATGTCCCTTGCCGGGTGATTGGGGTTTTGGCTAAGGATCAATCAGCCTTTGCGCAATTTAATGTGGGTCCGCAGAATGCTTATGCCTATATGCCTTGGGGGACCTGGTCGGATATTTTCCAATCTCAAAGGGTGGATCAGCTAGAAGGTGCGACCTATCGGGAAACGGATTTGGAAAGCGTGATTGCCAATGTTAAGTGGATTTTGAATGTACGTCATGGGACCACTAATCAGTATGAGGCCTTTAATGTCCAACAATTGGTTCAATCGGCCAATAAGATCATGCGCATTCTGACAAGCTTTATCGGTCTCGTCGCTGGAATCTCCCTTTTGGTGGGGGGGATCGGCATTATGAATATTATGTTAGTTTCAGTAACAGAACGCACTCGTGAAATTGGCTTGCGCAAAGCGGTAGGAGCTAAGGAACGGGATATTCTGACCCAATTCTTATTAGAAGCCATCGTCTTATCCTTGATCGGAGGAATCGTGGGCATCGCTCTAGGGATAGGGAGTGCGCTGACGGTAGCCTATCTTTTGCACTGGCCGCCGCTTTTCTCAGGCTGGGCGATTCTAGCGGCCGTGTCCTTTTCCGTCGGAGTGGGACTGTTCTTTGGATTTTATCCAGCATTAAAGGCGGCTAAGCTCGAACCCATGGCCGCTTTGAGATATGAGTGAGTAATGCAAGTTGTGCAAGTTGGGGACGGTTCTTGACTTGCATTAATGCAAGCAAGACCGCCCCCATGTTCCAAGGACCGATGGTCGCTTTGAGATATGAGTTAAGTAACGTAAAAATTAGATACGTGTGAGTCAATGAGATATGTGATGAGAAACGAGATATGAATAATGGGTAATGAGTAATATTTAGGGGGAGATTATTCGTGTTAACAGGTAAACAAAAACGTTATTTAAGAGCTATGGGCAATGAAATGGATCCGATCTTGCAAGTGGGTAAGGGCGGAATCGCAGAAAATGTGGTCACCCAAACGAACGAAACCTTGGAGGCTAGAGAACTCATCAAAGGCCGTGTCTTGCAAAACTGTATGGAGGAGCCAAAAGCCGTGGCTGCAGAACTAGCTGAGCAGACAGGGTCCGAACTCGTGCAAGTTATCGGGCGGAATTTTCTACTCTTCAGACAATCTAAAGACAAGCCGTTCATAGTTCTACCCAAGTAAGTGTAATAGTGTAATAGTGTAAGTAGGGGACGGTTCGTGCATTTACTTGCACAACTTATATCAGAACTAAAAATACAATCAAGGACCTCTCTTATCAGGGGTCTTTTCTAGTACATTCAGACCTCCATGCCGCTGCCCGGAACCATTGATGAATGCAAATAGGCTATTTCCAAGGTAGATGTATTCACAATTATTTTTGCTAAACCCTGAACCTTATATTTGCAAAGCAGAAAAGACCTCACGTTGAGGTCTTTTCTGCATGCTTATTAGGCTCTTTCTCAAAGACGATGCTTTGTTACACAAATTGGTAGTTATCTTTCTTGCAAATCCTTGATATGACTGTATTGTGTTTTTCAAGTTTCGTTCAAATCATCTTATTTGAGAAAGAGCCGCTTATTATTCAAGAAATTTAAAAATAGCCTTATATTAAAAGATCGCGTGGTCTATAAAATTCACAGTCTAACTTTCTAAAATCCTTATTGTTCCAGGTCAAGATTGGTAGTTCCAAAATCCTTGATTTCTCGGCTAGTATACGTCTACAAAATCTATGTTTACGTCTCGAAACCGAGCTAAGACATGTTGCATCAGAATTTCTTCTTCGAGTTCAACACCGTCAGATTCAACAAAATTCTCAAATACTTGTATAATAGCATTTTTTTCAAATTTATATAATTTACGTAAGACCCAATAGGCTTCGATAAGGACAAGTGACAAAATATAGAACTTCGTGTCACCTTGTTCAATAAGTCGTACCAATTGTTCGGCTTGAACTTCGTCGTCTTTAACGAATAGACGAATGAGAATGTTGGTGTCGGCGATCATCGGTTTACTCATTTTCCGACTCATTTAACTGGCTGACAATTGCTTTCGCGCGTTCAATTCTTGCTAATTCAATAGCTTCGTCTACATCTATGGGGAACGTAGGTTTTAATGCTCCCATGACCCCTCGAATTGATTTTTTGGTTTTAGGCTGAACTTCAATAATTCTGTCGCTTTCATCTAAGACAAAAGCTAATCTATCTCCCTCTTTAATGTTTAAAAGAGTTCTTAGTTCAACCGGAATAGTTAACTGTCCCTTGCTAGTTAACTTTCCAGAGAGAAGTTGCTTTCCCATAATAAATGTCTCCCCTCCAAAAGTATTACCTATATTATAAGTAATACTTTTTAATAAGTCAAGTTTTACCATTTGTTATATAAAGCACAGTGCCTAAACCTGAAAGTGGCAATATCCTCGCAATTTAGATAAATGAATAAAAAAAAATCCACGTCCAGATAGACTTTAAACTATAGTTTTTTGGTATAATTCAAAGTATAGTCCAATTCTCTGGATACATTTACCTTTAGTTCAAACATAACTCTACCCAATTCGTTGATTTTGCTCAATTTAGGGAGGGGAGTTTTAGGATGCCGATTACTCAGTTTGCTAGTCCATTATCGGTTAGCGAGGGGCTTGAGTTAGTTTCTCGAATTGATGAAGAAGTTGTTTACATAAATGGGGGCACGGATCTAGTGATCCAGATGCAGAGCGGGAAGCTGCAACCTGCTTGGCTCATAGACCTTTCTCAGATTTCAGAATTGAAGTTTATTAAGCAAGATGAGGGCAGGATAAAAATCGGAAGTGGAACAACCTTCAGTCAAATCGGTGAGAGCAGCCTCATTAGGGAGAAGGCTAGGTGTCTGAGTCAGGCGGCGTCGCAGGTCGGGTCCACGCAAATCCGTAACCGGGCAACTCTCGGTGGAAATATCGCCAATGCTTCACCTGCTGGAGACAGTCTGCCTACGTTATTAGCACTTGAGGCTTGGGTCAGGATACAGGGACCACGGGGGTCTAGGAGGGTATCTTTTGCTGAGTTTCAGGCAGGAAACGGCTCAGGGCTGAAGGAAAAGGAATTAATAACTGAGATCGATTTCCCAGTGTGGGAACCTAAAGAGAAGACACAGGTTATAAGCGCCTTCAAAAAATTAGGCACTCGGACTGCTGTAACGATTGCTCGTCTGAATATTGCAGCATGGCTGGAAGTGGATTCGGAAAATGAAACGATCCATCATTCAAGATGGGCTGTGGGAGCTTTAGGGCGGACTCCCTTTCGTTTAGAGGACTTGGAGCGGGAATTGCACGGCAAGAGGGCTATTCCAGCGCTGGCTCGGGAGATTGCAGATCGACTGACAGAGGTTGTTGACCGGGCAATCCCTGGACGGGCTTCACAGGAGTATAAACGTCAGGCTATTCGCGGTCTCGCGTATGATCTACTCAATGACTTGTTTCCAAGGTCAGAACAGATCATACAGAATTGGTAATCGAGCGCTCTAACGTAGTGCCAATCTGAGATACTAGTGAATTGATTGAGATATGGGCGTATTAATGCAACTGCGAACATAGTGATCACCTGATCCTGTATTCATGAGTCATATCATTGATTCTTAGGGTTGTCAAAGAGGAGATTAGCTAAATTCGAGAATTAACACGATAAGTTTAAAATAGTATGAGATTTAACTGGGAGGTTAAGAGATGCCTGATGATGAGATAATGATTCCAGTATTTAGGCAGCTCTTTAATTCGATCGAAGAAGGGGTTATTGTTACTGACCGCAATGGCAAAATCATCTTCTATAATACTGAGATGGCTAAATTAGAAGAGTTAGCAACTGAAAATGTCATCGGAAAGAATTTAGCCGAAGTCTATGATGCGGTGACTCTGGAAAGTAGTGAACACCTAAGTGTTGTTCTAAGCGGAGAACCTGTTCTGGAAAAGCATAAAACCTATTTCACCAATCAAGGGAAAGAAGTCAATATTATTGCCAGTACGTTTCCTGTCATAGAAAATCATGAGGTTATAGCGGTCTATTCGGTGTGTAAAAACATTACCAAGTATAAAGAACTCTTGACCAAGACGATGCAATTACAGGATCAAATCGCTCTTGAAGGGCAAGATCAGCGTGGTAATAACGGAACTCGCTATACCTTTGATTCGATTGTCTCTGCCAGCTCTGCCATGCAGAGTCTGATTGCGTCCGCCAAGAAGGCAGCTGTGGCCGACGGGTTTATCTTAGTCTTCGGAGAAACTGGAACAGGTAAGGAATTACTGGTTCAAGCAATTCATAATTACAGTGCTCGCAAGAAGGAGCCTTTCGTGGCGATTAACTGTGCCGCGATTCCGGAAACGTTGCTGGAGAGCATTCTCTTTGGGACAACCAAGGGGGCTTTTACAGGGGCGGTGGAATCGAAAGGTCTGTTTCAACAAGCTGGGAACGGGACCTTGTTCTTAGATGAACTTAATTCTATGAGTAATGCCCTCCAGGCTAAGCTTTTGCGCGTTGTGCAAGAGAAAATGGTGAGGCGGGTCGGCGGGACCACAGAGATTCCCATTCACTGCCGAGTGATCAGTTCTACCAATATTGATCCTTGGGAATCCATCAACAACGGCAGTTTGCGCAAAGACCTTTTTTATCGGTTAGCGGTTATGACTCTCTTTCTTCCCCCTTTGAAAGATCGCCAGGAAGATATCGAGGCGTTAATGAATTATTTTTTAAACCGCTATCAGAACATATATGGCTTGGGCGGGGTCGTGATGGGTGAGGAGTTAAAGAATGTTTTCTTAAATTATTTGTGGCCAGGGAATGTTCGAGAATTAGAACATATTCTAGAAAGTGCTATGAACATGCTTGATGGTCGCAAAGTCATTACTATTGACCATCTGCCCCATTATCTAAGGGCAAAGTTCCTCAGTCAAGTGGGGACGTCTACTGAATTCTATCGAAAAGAATCTAGTAGCTTGGCTCATGCTTTACGTGAGGTAGAGAAGCAAGTCCTCACAGAAGCGCTAGCAAACCATGGGGGTAATATCACCAAAGCAGCTGATTCCATCGGAATTGCCCGGCAGAATCTCCAATACCGGATGAAAAAATTAGGGATGCAAAATTCTTAGGCAGGCAACAAAGTTTTGCACGTAACCTTAACGATCCCTGTAAGCGGGTTTAGAGGATTTATCTAAGCAAATAAATTTTGCGTCCAGGTTATCAGGAAGGACAAAAGGGCAGATGACACAATTATCTGAAATTAGGCACCATTCTTGCAACAAGTATTAGGTTTACTCTATAAAATATGGAACTCTTCGCCTGGAAAAAACGAAAGAATGTGGGGTGATGGCGATTGGCTTTTACGGATTTTATTAATTTTCTGATGAAGAATACTAAAACGATTATAGAGTATTCTGAGAATCATTTTACGCTGGTCTTGTTGGCAGTGGGGATTTCCTTGGCGATCTGGGTACCTGTCGGGTTGTTGTTGACGAAAAGCGATAAATGGGCGGCGAGAGTCTTGGCTTTGGCGAACACGATATTCTGTATTCCAAGTTTGTCCATGTTTGCTATTTTAGTAACAATCCCAATGTTTGGCTTAGGTCGAAAGTCTGCTTTGCTGGCGTTAGTGCTTTATGCCATGATGCCTTTGATTCGTAGCGTCTATGACGGAGTTAAAAACGTCGATCGCAATGTGATCGAAGCGGCTAAAGGGATGGGTATGAGTACGAGAAGGATTCTCGTCGAAATTCTTGTGCCACTAGGTATGCCAATCATTTTTGCGGGGTTTCGAGTTACTGTGGTCATGACGACCGGCATTGCAGCGATTGCTACCTATATTGGAGAACGTAATTTAGGACGATTTATCCAGGAAGGTCTTGTACGTTCTAATACGCCTATGATGATCACAGGAGCCTTGATCATCTCGGTGATTGCCATCGGTTTAGATACTATCCTTGGCCTGATTGAGAAAAGGATTGTTCCTAAAGGATTAAGAATTAGTCGCTAACTCCTCATCAACAGAGAAAAGTCTATCTGAGGACAGGAGAACGTTTGCAGAGGAGGATTCAAAATTGATTGAACTAAAGCAAATTACGAAACAGTACCCAGGTCAAGCAATGCCAGCAGTCGACCAATTATCTCTTTCTATTCCTAAAGGGGAGATATGTGTCTTAGTCGGACCCTCAGGCTGCGGGAAGAGTACTATTTTGCGTATGATTAATCGAATGATCGAGCCTACGTCCGGGGTAGTCAATATTAACGGAGAAGATGTAACGCACACCGACTCAGACCAACTGAGGATGGGGATTGGCTATGTCATTCAACAGATTGGCCTACTGCCGCACCGAACGATTGCCGAGAACATTGCCATCGTGCCCCGCTTATATAAATGGCCGAAAGAGAAGATCAAGCAACGTGTTGATGAGCTGATCGTTATGATGGGGCTCGACTTAGAAAAGACAAGGGGAAAGTATCCGTCTCAGCTTAGTGGGGGGCAAATGCAGAGAGTTGGAGTCGCCAGGGCCATGGCTGTTGATCCTCCGATTATGCTGATGGATGAGCCCTTTGGAGCGGTTGACCCGATAGCACGGACGCATTTGCAGGATGAATTTCTTCGTTTACAGAAAGAGATTAAGAAGACTATTGTCTTTGTCACCCATGATATTAACGAAGCTATTAAAATGGGAGATAGCATTGCTATTTTTAATGCTGGAAAATTAGTTCAATTTGGGACTCCGGAAGAGATCTTAACCAATCCGGTCAATGAGTTTGTCGAGGACTTCATCGGTCGCGATCGGGTTGTTAAAAAGTTGAATTTGTATCTCGCGGAAGATGCCATGCAACCTATTGGGTGTGTGTTAAGGGGAAATGAATGGCAGAATGCAGCCCAGAAAATGAAGGACGCAGGGGTAGAGGTGGCTTTCCTTTTAAATGAAGCGGGTAAGGTTTGGGGACATATCACGTCTTCGGATCTTCGTGAGTTTGGAAGTGATATGGAGGGGTTAAGGAAACAAGTTCTGAGGACGCAAAAAGCCTTTGTCCAAACGACAACTCCTTTCCCGGATGCCCTCTCTTTATTGCTGGAATATGATGCGGATTACCTCGGAATTCTGAAGGATAAAGAACTATGTGGGATGCTCTCTTTCAAAGGCATTAGGAAGCATGTTTACAGGAAAGAGGGTGAGTAAATGAATTGGGAGCATTTCAGGTATGCTCTTTTCGAGAAGGCCCCAGAGGCTTTGTGGGAGCATTCCATGATCGTTCTGATTACCATAACTCTTGCCATCCTGATTTCCATACCGCTTGGAGTCTTCTTAAGCCGTCCAAAATATAAAAGGTTCGGTCTTGTTACCCTTAATGTTCTTAACCTGTTACAAGCTGTTCCAGGGATTGCTGTGATTGCCTTGGCTTTACCGATTCTCGGTTTGGGAATGAAACCTGCCATAGTCGCGCTTTTAGTCCAAAGTTTGTTGCCCATCGTTAGAAATACGATTGCTGGTTTAATGGGAGTTAGTTCGGATGTGAAGGAAGCTGCTTGCGGCATGGGGATGTCCCAACGAAGAATTCTTATAGAAGTGGAGATTCCCTTGGCCATACCGATTATTCTTAGCGGTATCCGGACCGCGACTGTTTATGTCGTGAGTATAGGTACACTGGCCGCTCTGATTGGGGCTGGCGGTTTGGGCAATCTCATTATGGGCGGCTTGGCTCTCTTCCGGCCTGAATACTTGCTGGTTGGGGCAGGGCTCGGGGCGCTGATGGCTATCTCCTTGGATCGGATGATTAATTACTTAGAGTTTAGGATTACTCCGCCTGGGATGCGGGTTGAGTAGGGAGGAATTGTTTTAGCCCGTTCGCACATCCTTCGCCGGTAGGTATACTTTGGGGATCGCGGCTTCGGCGATACTCTCCACTGGAGACTATCGTGATTCATCGCTATTCACTTGACGCCGAGGCTAAAACGCAAAACCTCCGAGCTTTCTGAATGTGAACCGTTGCGTTTCTTAACGCCTCGTCGCCTGCGTTCATTGACGCGATTCCTCTCACATGCTCTCTCAGCTAAAACAATTCCTCTAGCTTGGGTCGACGGGTAGAACGACGGGGTATAGAACGCGGGGTTTAGAATGATGGAGGGGTCTGGGTACTGTTTGCGTTTATGACGCAAAAGCGCTTTTGAGGGGAACACTAGGGGAACATATGGGGAAGGCGGGACGGTTCTTGGCTTGCTTTCTAAGTAAGAGGAATCCTTTGGGATTGTCGATGGGGGTTTAGAAGGTGTTGATGGACTCTGTGAAAGGGGTTGTATCGTTTAGGCGAAAAGGAGATATGGCGAGGGTTTAAGTTTGCATTACTTGAGATTTGAAGGAGGGGATGCCAGAAATTTGAAATAAAGGCTACGTAAGTATTGTGAAAAGATGTATAATTGGACCAACTTATTAAAAGGAAGGGGTATGTACATGAAGAAACGATCATTATTTCTCGTTGCAATCTTGTCCCTGACACTAGCTTTAGGAGGGGTAATGGGTTGCGGTGCAAAGGCGCCTGCAGCAGCACCTACACCTGCTCCAGATAAGGCAAAAGAAGGACCTACTATTAAGATTTCGTCCAAGACCTTTACAGAAGCAGCACTCTTAGGAACGATGAGCTTCCAGTATCTAAAAGGTTTAGGGTATCCGGTTGAGAATAAAATGGGGCTTGGTGAATTGGCTGTTATCAGACCAGCCTTGACTTCTGGGCAAATCGATCATTATTGGGAGTACACTGGAACGGGTGTTATGAATTTAATGGAGCATGCTCCCGTGTTTGAGGCGGATGAAAGCTACAAACTCATTAAAGAGTGGGATGCTAAGAATGGAATTGCGTGGTTGGATTATGCACCACTTAATGACACCTATGGGATTGTTGTTCGGGCCGATGTTGCCGAAAAGTATAAGCTGAAAACTATCTCTGACTATGTTGCCCAAGTGAAGAAGGGTGAAAGCTTAAAATTCGTTGGTTTCCCTGAATGGGAAGGACGGGCAGATGGTTTGCCATCGTTTGAAAAGGTCTATGAGTTCAAAATGCCTAAAGGGGATTTTGTCAACGTAGCTATGGGTCTAAACTATGATACTCTTAAAGCTCAAAAAGGGGATTTAGCTTTAGCCTTCACTACAGAACCGAGGATTGTCACGGATAAGCTAGTGATGCTTGAAGATGATAAAAAGGCGTTCCCGGTCTATAATGCTGCTCCTGTCTTCCGTCAGCAAATCTTGGATGCGTATCCTAACTTAGCTGGCGAACTTAAGAAATTGAGCGCTGTGTTAGATACTGAGACGATCACTCAATTGAATATGCAAGCTGATGTTGAGAAGAAGTCCATTGAGGAAGTTTCGACGACTTTCTTGAAGAGTAAAGGGTTGCTGAAATAAGGCGGCTTGGAGGGAGTAGAGGTGCGGGGTCCGAACGGGGGAGGAGAAAGTCGCTTAGCATCCTACGGCGATAAGTGTTCGTTGTGGGTAATGCGCCTTCGGCGATACTCTCCACTGGAGACTATCGTGATCGCACAACGTTCCATTGCTATTCCCTTGTCGCTCAGGCTAAACCGCAAAACTTCTGGGCTTTCTGCATGTGAACAGTTGCGGTTCTTAACGCCTGATCGACTGCGCTCATTGACGCAATTCCACTAATCGTGCTCTCTCAGCTAAGCCACTTCCTCCTATGCATGTTGCGGGGGGAACGTGCACCTCTGAATCGGTGCTGCGCCGCCGGGCTGGGTAACGGAGGGAATGTTTGGGTTGCTTATTAAGTTATATTTATTGGCCACTTTATGCCCCGTGAAATATTGGTTTGGGGAATAGGGTGGTCTTTCTTTAACTCGGATTCGTGAAAGGTTGGATTTTTAGATGTCGATGATTGAGAAGTTTGTTAGTTTGTTTGGTGTGCCGGATTTTGTGGTGCCTTATTTGTCATGGTTTGTGTCTGAGGCTGAGATGGATTTGGTGGTTCGATTGGAGGGTCAGAAGTGTTCTGTTTCTGAAGTTGCTAAAAGGATGGGATGTGCTTCTGAGCAGGCTCAGGGGTTGTTGGAGGGTTGTTATTATAAGCATATTGTTCAGAGGGAAGAGATTGACGGGGAGATTGTTTATTTTGGGGCGGATTTCTATGGCCGGTTGGATTATATGTGCAAGTTTGACGATAGCTATAAGCTAGAAATTAGGAGTCTGAAGGCCAATAATATAGATGACGAGAGAGATAAGGATAAGGATAACAACGATAACAACGATAGCAACGATGATAACAATAACAACGAAAAGGTTAAAGATGACGGTGGCGATTTGCTGAAGGCTTTGGATGAGTGGTGTTATCAAGTGTACGCGGAGCGGATGGAGCCTTATCTGGAGCAGCTTAGGAATAAAGAGGCGGTGGATAGGGCGCCGGAGACGTTTTTTATGATCGATGAGCTTGAGGAATTACTGAATTCCGTGAAGGATATTCGCTTGGTTCCTTGTAATTGTCGTAAGTTAGCGGAGCGGTGCGAGAAGCCGACAGAAACCTGTCTGAGTTTTGATGCTTCGATTACGGATCGTACGTATGGGCGTTCGCTTTCGAAGGATGAAGCTCGAGAGATTGTAATACTCTCACATCGGAAGGGTTTGATGCACCAGATTAATAGTGACTGGCGGGAGAAGGGGCCGACCTGGATGTGTAATTGTTGTTCTTGCTGTTGCTATCCGACGCGTCTGGCTCAGGACAGGGGAATGAAGGGTATATTTCCGGTTATTCAATATGTGGCTCAGCGCAATGAAGTGAAGTGTTCGCATTGTGGGGCTTGTGTCAAACGGTGCAATTTTTCGGCTTTTCAGCTCGGGGAAACCGAAATCATGGTCAACGGCAAGCCAAGGAAGAGGGTTGAGTTTGATCAGGATAAGTGCTGGGGTTGCGGAATTTGTGTAGATAGTTGCGTAACGAAGGCTATTTCTATGGTCAGTTTAGGATGAGAAATTGATTGCCGTAAAATTGGGCAGTGCCAACTTTTTTTGCGGCTAGACTATAGACAGGGATTATTACGTTAAGTGGAATAACACAGGCTAAAAAAACGATAAGACGATATGATAAGCTGCTAAAAATTTTTGCATTTGCATTTTTTACCCACAGTTAACACCAGTGATGTATGATCAAAAAGAGGGCTTGACGCAAGGTTTAAGGCCTCTGTAACAGAAGGTTATTCACATTCTTAGCAGGACATAGGCTAAGGATGGAATTGAGTACCGTTTATGATGAGAATGGCATATATCTTGCAAGGTTAACTTAGGCATACCCACCTAGAGTGTAGCAGTGTAAGTGAAGGGAACATGGAAGAATAGGTCGTTGGGTAGGTCGGTTACTCTGGAGATTCACTAAGATAGATAAGTTGATTTGAACTTGGAGAAGGTACAAAAAATGTGGAAAGGCTAGGTATAGGACTGATGAGAAAGATTCGATCTAATAGCATAGAACACGCAACGCCACAGCTCCAATGGGTCAGTGAGGGACAGATCGAGCAGATTCATCTTGCGACCTTGGAGGTCCTTGAACGTACGGGGGTTAAAGTAGATCACCCAGAAGCATTACAGTTATTGAAAGATGCTGGTTGTATTGTCAATGAAAACCGGGTTCGGATTCCGAGCTGGTTGGTTGACGAATGTATTCGTTTGGCGCCGAGCAAGATTGTGGTGGCTAACCGTAAGGGCCAAAGGGTCATGCCTTTGGAGAAAAATAGGACTTATTTTGGAACAGGTTCTGATCTCCCCTATACCCTTGATTTAGAAACGGGTAAGCGGCGGCGCTCTACGAAGAAGGATGTCGAGTTAGCTTGCCGGGTCATGGACTATTTACCAAATTATGACTTTGTAATGAGTTATGCGATTGCTTCCGATCAAAATCCTAAAGTGAGTGACCTTCATCAATTAGAGGCTATGGTTTCTAATACTGTTAAACCAATGATTGTTACTGCTCACGATGAAATAAACATGCGCGCTCAATTAGAGATGGCTGCTTTAGTGGTCGGCGGTAAAGAAGAGCTGAGAAAAAATCCGTTCTTGATTCTTTATTCTGAGCCCATCACTCCGTTGGTCCATACCAATGATGGGATCGGAAAGATGTTTGCTTGTTTTGAATATGGAGTTCCTGTAGTGTATACTCCTGGAATTTTGTCTGGGGCAACTACGCCGGTTACGAAAGCGGGAACGATTGTTTTGATGAATGCTGAGGCTTTGGCGGGAGTTGTCATGGCCCAACTAAAGCAAAAAGGAGCCCCAATTATTATTGGCGGTGGGGCGACTCCCATGGATATGAGGACTACTGCGACGTTGTATGGCTCTCCGGAGACGATGATGAACTATGCCATCATGACTCAATTATCTCAGTTTTACGGAATTCCTAACTTTACGGAGGCTGGGTGTGTTAATGCTCCAGTGCCAGATGCTCAGGCAGGGATGGAAGCAGGCAACGGTATCCTGCTGGCACAGCTGATGGGCGCTAATTTAGTGCATGATGTCGGGTATCTGGAAGGTGGAAAAACTGGTTCATTAACCTTCCTGACGATGTGCAATGATTTCATGGATAATGCGCGTTACATGGGTAGAGGAACTCGAATTGATGAAGAGACGATGGCGGTTGATGTGATTGATGAAATAGGCCCTGGTGGGAACTTTGTGAGTCATGCCCATACCTATGAGCATTTCCGGGAAGAGATTTGGACTCCTAAGCAGTTTAATCGTTCTTTCTGGGAGATTTGGGAAGAGCAGGGGTCTAAAACTGTGGAAGACCACGCTGGGGATTTGGCTAAAGAGATTGTGGCAACGCATACGGCGGAACTGTTGGATGATTCAATCCGTCAGGGCTTAAATGAGATAATTGCTGAAACAGAGAAAGTGAAAGCGGAAAAGAAACGTGAAAGAAGAGTTAAGAGCTAAGAGGGGGTTAAGATTATGGGAGTAGGAAGCTCACACGGAAATGGGCTGTTTTTCCGAACACTGACTGAGAAGCAAGCGGAAGAAATTCATCTGGCGAGTAGTCGGATTCTTGAAGAGACGGGTATGGTGATTCACCATCCAGAGGCGGTTGAACTTCTTCGACAGGCGGGGGCCTATGTTGAAAAGGGCAACCGGGTTTATTTCCCCAATCACCTGGTCAAGAAAGCCTTGCAATCTGCCCCTTCACATGTAACTTTATATAATCGAAACGGAGAAGCTGCGCTTCAATTAGAAGGGGCCAAGGTTCACTTTGGCACAGGTTCAGACACGCTCAACTATTTAGATCCGGTCAGCCTAGAACGGCGGAAATGGCGTCAAGAGGATGTAGCCAATGCCATCAGGCTATGTGATAAGTTACCGAATATTGATTTTGTGATGTCGATGGGTCTTTTATCCGATGTCGATCGTCGTATGATCAATCGCGAACAATATGCTATCATGGTCCAGAACACTGTGAAACCCCAAGTGGTCATTGCGGAAGATGGAGATACCTTGCGGGATATTATTGAGATGGCAGCCAGTGCCGTCGGTGGCAAAGCACGCTTGCGTCAGAAACCACTGTTCATGCTCTACACGGAGCCGACCTCTCCACTTCAACATCCTCAAGAGTCAGTGGATAAATTGTTAATTGCTGCTGAAAATGGAATTCCGACTAATTTTGCCTGTGGTGGTGTGGCAGGAGCTTCCGTACCGACTACGGTAGGAGGGGCTTTAGTCCAGGCTAATGCCGAAGCCTTGAGCGGCTTAGTGATCCATCAATTGAAAGCGCCAGGAGCCCCGTTTGTGTACGGTTATGGTAATTCTCCCCTTGATATGCGGACCATGCAGGCGGTTTATGGTACTCCGGAAGCGGTGCTCTTTCAAGGGGGAATGGTCGATCTGGCCCACTATTACGAACTTCCTTCCTGGGGATATGCCGGGTGCTGCAATGCTAAGGTTTGTGATGAGCAGGCGATTGCAGAATCGACAATGTTTACCTTGATGGGTGCGCTGCAAGGGTGCAATATCATGCATGATGTTTTCTACATGGAATTTGGCTTAACCGGATCCTTGGAATTACTGATGATTTCTAACGAGGTTATCGGGCGAACACGAAAGATGCTCAAAGGGATTGCGACGGATAAAGAATCCTTAGGGGTAGAGGCAATTATGCGGGTTGGTCCAGGTGGGAATTTCCTGGGGGATGACCATACTGCGAATCACTTTA
Organism: Desulfosporosinus sp. BICA1-9; assembly: GCF_000802135.1. NCBI lineage: Bacteria > Bacillati > Bacillota > Clostridia > Eubacteriales > Desulfitobacteriaceae > Desulfosporosinus > Desulfosporosinus sp. BICA1-9. The sequence continues at coordinate 1,248 of NZ_JUEE01000208.1, read as the reverse complement.
GGGAGAATTGGCGGCCAGAGCTCTCTGATTTCAATAATTACGAGAATTGGTCTGAAAACGGTAGTAAGACGATGGTCGTCCGCGCTCGAGAACAGATTAAGCAGATCCTAGAAACTTATCAGCCCAAACCTGTTAGTGACGAGGTTAGGGAGAAGATAGAAGCGGTTCTAAAAGAGGCCCGGAAAAAGGTTGGAGCAAAGGACTAAATTAGTACAAAGAAATATGGTAGTATAAAGATAAGGTAGAGGAGAGATTACAATTGAGTGATTTTAACAACTTGGCTGAACTTGTGATTAAGGGGGATTATGCTGGAGCTCAGTCTTTAACCCAGAAAATGATTGACAATGGCAGCGATCCACTAGAGATTATTAATCAAGGGTTAATGGCGGGTATGAATGTTGTCGGAGTTCGTTTTAAAGCTGGGGATATGTATGTCCCTGAGGTTATGATGTCAGCCAAAGCCATGAGCAAGGGCATCGAAATGGTAAAGCCTTTGATTGCTGAAAAGGATATGCCCACGGCGGGTAAAGTGTTGATCGGAACGGTGAAGGGTGACCTTCATGATATTGGGAAGAATCTTGTACTTATGATGATGGAGAGTGCTGGGTTCGAGATGATTGACTTAGGTGTTGATATCGATCCTGACACCTTCGTTAAAGCGGTCAAGGAGCATAAGCCTCAAGCGATTGGGATGTCTGCGCTTTTGACCACGACGATGCTGTCCATGAAGGATACGATAGAAGCGTTGAAGGAAGAGGGCCTGCGCGATTCGGTTAAGATCATTGTCGGAGGGGCTCCGATTTCCCAAGGGTTTGCAGATGAAATTGGTGCTGATGGATATGCACCTGATGCTGCAGCTGCGACGGATTTATGTAAAGGATTGATTGCTTAATTAGGGCTTGCTAACCAAACCTCTTTTTTCCTCTTAGCAAGCAGAATCTTACGATTTTCCGCCTTAAATCCAACTCAGACTTTGGGCAACCCGAAAAGGGTGGATTGGCGCTATAGCCCTCATGAGCAGCCGGTATGAGGATGGAAATTTCCAACAGGACGCCTGAGCAAATCACGTCCGAGGTTAACTTTATCAAGGAACAAAGAGGCCAAATGGTGCATCGATGCAACATTTGATTTTAACTCTATGTGCATGGTTTTTGACGCCAAAGGCTGTTTTTCCATGCACATATTTATTAAGACACTACCCTTAAACCCTTGCGGAGTCTAGACTTTTCGATAAATTAGCAAGCCCTA
>NZ_JUEE01000207.1:0-17305 GCF_000802135.1 Desulfosporosinus sp. BICA1-9 | reverse complement strand
AGAATTGCACAGGATAAAAACCGTCGAGGTTAAAGCATCACAATACAATTATGTAGAAGATGACTACATGAAAAAGGAACTAAGTGAACGCTGGGCTATGATTGGCGAAGATAAAATCCAACGAGACTTATATAATAGTTTTCTGATCCTGCATGTAAACCCTGATTTAAGCACAATTAATCGCCAACAGTGCCTTGAAACCTACTCGAGATTCAAGACACTTCACGATAGAGAGATTGAACGACTGAAAACCTCAACGAACCGTAAACTAGTCAGCATGGGAATTTAACTAAAACCCAAAAAAGCGTCATGATGCGGGCGTCATACTACCGCTAATATAGTCAACGGACTGTTTGGTAGTAAAGTCTTAGGGAAGCAGACCAGTCCTTATATGTTGTACCTTGCCGATGAAATACCATGCCAGTAAGCGAGAGTAGATCGGAAGTCTATGTACCTAAGAACCCGTCGACTTTAGTCGCGCGGAGTATCAGTTTTGTTCCCAGCAATTACTCCGATTTCAGGACATGGAATACTAACCGGTTTCGAAATCTGAGTACCATTAGTCTTGAGGACACTTAAAGGTTTAAATACTTTTGACACTGGTGGAAATACCTTGTGAGCTAGGTCAGCAAGTTTGGATCCTCTATTAGTAGGTGGCGCAATTAATACACAACGGCCTATCTTCGGAAAGGCGTTTTTTGCTAGATAACTCCTAATGATGAGGCCGCCCATACTGTGTCCAACCAAATGAATCTGTTGCTGTTCAAACATGGGAGGGAGCATTTTACTAAGCTCACTTTGTAGAACTTTATCGCAGTCGTCAAGTGTCCCAAACCTAGTAGGAAGATTAATGGAAACACAGTTGTATCCTAGGTCAGTCAAGTTGAATTTTAGGTAAACATGTCTGATTTATCTTTGTTGTATCCATGGATTAAAACCACAGTTTTGTCATATTGCATTTTTTAGCTCCTAAAATTTTGAATGGCACAGTCACGGTGGGGACACCAGTCACCCTTTCTATCAGTCTTTTCATATTACCTAGGCAACAAGAGCCCTCTGGGTTGTTGGGTTATTGATGATTAATTACAAGAAACTGCCATTTATCATATCATGCCAACCCCGAAAATAGCAGCGCGACATTTCGGGCAACATCCTTGGTCCACCAGGCGATTAACTAAAACAGGCTCACGTTGAATCACCGCTTCACCGCATTGGGGACAAAACGTCGTGCCTCCACCTCTAACATTTCCTAAATAGACATAGGGCAGATACTCTTTGGCTATATCCCATGCTCGTTCTAAGGTCTTTCGCTCCGTAGGCGGAACCGCAAGTCGATAAGCTGGATGGTAGGCACTCAAATGCCATGCCAGTGGAATATTGAGCTGGCGTAGCCACCGTGCTAATTCGGTAAGCTCTTGCGGATCATCATTAGCCCCTTGAATAACGAGAGTTGTCACTTCAAGATGAACTCGTCCAGCTAAACGCTCGACATTGTCTAAAACCCAAGCCAGTTTACTTCCACAATAGTGTTGATAAAACTCCTCTGAGAATGCTTTAATATCAATATTGACGGCATCCAGCCACGGAATTAACTCCTCGAGAAAGCGTGGCGAAATCGTTCCGTTACTCACTAAAACCACCTTCCCCCCTTGGGCTCTCACCAGGGGAGCAGTATCCCGGATCATCTCAAACCACACGCTCGGCTCTGAATACGTAAAACACAACCCCAATGAATTCCGCTCCTGACCGGCAAACCCTGCAAGCTCGGCAGGAGTTATTTTTTTCCCAACTTGATGTTGCTGGGATATCTCGTAATTTTGACAGAACGAACAGCTTAGGTTACAACCAAAACCCCCAACGGAGAAAATACAAGAACCGGGATAAAAATGATAAAGAGGCTTCTTCTCAATCGGATCCATATTCCAAGCCGCCACTTCACCATAGGTTCGAGATACGACCTCTCCCTCTCGGTTTTCCCGAGCATGACACCGTCCCGACTGCCCATGTTTTAATTGACAACGCTGGGGACACAACAGACAACTCGCCCTATAGGAGTCTTGATCCGTATAAGTCGCATGACTTAACTCATTGGGATTACTTATATTATTTGTATTTCCTACATCTGTATTACTCATAATGTCTCTTGACCTCAAAGCGCCAAAGTTCGACTGGGCCTTCATGTGAAATCCCTGCCTTTTGTTTAGCAATACTGATTTGGTCTGAAACCGTATCTACCCCTTCCAAGTGGGGGAGTAAAAGTCCGCTTTTCCCACCCTGGCGAACAACAACTCCATACCTCCAGGGATCCAAATCTTCCGGTCCTGCAATTTTCTCAAGTTCACCTAAGACATCAACCGTAAAACTCAGGGAATCCAATTCATCTATTCGAACAGGCCGAAAACGCGGATCTTGGGTTCCGGCAGCAATCGCATTATGTTGAATTTCCAACGCTAGGTTTTCCTGCCAAGGCTCGGTTGTTCCAATACATCCACGCAGTTGGCCGTTTTGTTTTAGAGTTACAAAACATCCCCTCCGCACAGCGAACTCAGGTGTGGAAATGTCGGGTAAATCCGACGTAACAGGGTCATTCTTATGTAAATAGCCCTTAAGACAATGTCGTGCCCACTGCGGCAAGGGTGAGGAATGATACAGATCCGCCACTAGATATCCCACTCCAAACAGTCCTTCGTAGGACAGTACTTCGGGTGCTCCTTCTTTTGCAGCCAGCGCCAAGCGAAGACTCCTATACCCACATTCACCCGCTTTTTCGACAAGGTCAGCCGGTAAATTGGCGATCTTTTTCGGATCTCTCTGCAGAGTCTTGATTACGAATTGGTCAAATTCAGGTCCAGCAGGATCTAAGCCGTACGGGCCGTCTTCCTTTAAGCGATGAGAGAGATCCCCACTAGCCACAAGTGCATAACGTCCAGGCAGCTTATCAAGAATTTGACCAATACGCAAACCATATTCTTCCGGTCGCTCCAAGGGCATCCCTATAAGTACAACCTTCCCACTCCAACCTGTCCTTTGTAAAAAATAGAGTGGTACAAGTGCACCGTGATCCATAGACTTCTGTATGGGAACAACTCCCGACAAATCTTTCTGAAATCGCACAATCGCCGTAGTGTCGCATGCAAATGAAAAACTCAACTGCGCAGCTCCAAATTGAGCGAAATTCCCTCGGACAACCTCCTCTGTCAATAGTGTAATCCCTTCCTTTGTAAGCGGTGCATGAGGGGAAACCAGAATCACCGTCTCGACCTCCGCCTGAACGAGACGACTCGCTATCTCATGGTAGGCATCCAAACTCGCTTGGCACTTACGCTCCTCTCCACGTCCGATCTCTGGTACGAGGATGGGTGGATGCGGAACAAAGACCGAATATACTAAACTCATAAACCCTGCACTCCCTTTTACATTGGTAATACTACCATCTCTATTTTACCCTGTTCTTCCAAAAAAATTAAGCGTACTCCATCCCACTCGCCTTAAGAACTGCTTTTACTGCCGCACTGGTAATTCCATCTTTTCTTGGACTAGCACTAATCCCGAGAATCAATACAATCCTCCCTTTCACTTCAAATCACTTACGTGCAGACAGTTTTACTAGAACGTAAACCATTATTAACGTCAATATGAATGAAATCACATTTCATTTATTTAAATAATAAGTGCGAGTTATTCTTTGTTGGAAAAGCTTAGGCTTTTCTTTATAAATCTTTCTTAAATATTGTAATGTAAATTACATACGGAAATAATTATTTCATTTAGTATGAGATCCTAGCACGTGACTTCTGAGCGATTGAAAAGGGATTGTGGTGGTGAAAAAGCTCAAAAGGAGAACTGGCTAGAAGAACTAGTACACTACACTAACAAGGAGGAAAAAGATTGGCTAGAATCAAAATACTTGGGGTTACTGAAGTTACGGGAAAGGCAAGTGAAATATTTGCTGAAATCACAAAAAACTTTGGTATGGTTCCTAATTTATTTAGGGCAATGGCCCTAAATCCTGATATTCTAGAGGCTAACTTTATGAAATTCAAGGCCGTTATGACTCAAGGAGAGCTACCCATGGATTTATAAGAAATGGTGGCAGTTGTTGTTTCCCAGGCCAACAGTTGTAGTTACTGTGTTGACGCTCATAGTGCGGCTTTAAAAATGATGGGGTTCCCCCGGGAAAAGATACTTCAACTTCTCGACGACGTGAATTCAGCAGATATCTCGCCAGCGTACAAAACACTCTTGAATCTTGCCATTAAAGCAACCCGAGAGCCGCATAAAATCTCTGAAAGTGAATTTCAGCAACTGAGAGACTTGGGTTATAGTGATGCTAACTTCGTTGAATTCATCTCCGTTGTAGACCTATTTACTTCATTTAATAAATTTCTTGACGCTTTACAGGTAGAAATCGATTTTCCTCAAGTTTAAGTTTCATAGCTACAACGACTAGCCCGTAATTATGGTGAACCGATCGGTAAAGGAACGTTAATTACTATCCATTTGACTCACCAAGATCTAGCTAGTTTGGTAAATGCCTCTAGAGTTATGGTTACCAACACTCTTAATAGGTTTAAACAAGAAGGTCTGACCACTATTAACAAAAAAAATTGCATTGTTTTAAAAACTTAATCCTCTTGCTCCTGGAAAAGGAGTTTTCCTGTCTTATAAGATTGATCGATCGCATCCTTTTGTTCATCAAAACGGGAAGGACAATGTTCACTCTTAATCTCATCGAGAAATCCGTGGTCCTTAACAACAGTCCTCAATATCGTTTTCATTATTCATTTCTTTTAAAGATAGAATTGGAACCTGTAGCTTATTATCTAAAATATGTAAAATAGTTTTATTGAAAATACAATTATTCATTTTTACTCCTCTTTACGTGACTAATATGTTTTGCACCTAAGATATTATTCAGTGCCATATTGCTCTAATTTCCGGTAAAGGTTACGGACGCTGATTCCGAGCATTTTAGCGGCTTGGGCCCGGTTCCCGTTGAGTTCTTTTAGAGTATCTAATATGTAATCTCTTTCTATCTCTACGAGAGTTGAATGTCTTTTGATGGAAACGGATTGATTGTCGAGGGGAATCCTATCATCGTTTAACTTGTTGTCCAAATGAGAATTCGGCCAGAGATCAACCGGAAAAATAATCTTACCGTTAGCCATGGTAACTCCTCGCTGAATTAAATGGGCTAATTCCCTTACGTTGCCTGGAAAATCATAATTCAATAGCAGTGTCTGTGTTTCCGGGGAAAGACTATATAAATACTTCTCGGGTCCCGGTGAACGGAATTTCTGCAAATAGAAATCAACCAGAGGAAGAATATCTTCTTTTCGCTCACGTAAAGGGGGGATCTCAAGAATTAACCCATTGAGTCGGTAATATAGGTCCTGTCTGAACCGACCCTGTTTAACTTCAGCCATGAGATCCCGGTTGGTTGCAGTCACAATTCGCACATCCACCATCCTTAGTCGATTATCTCCAACCCGGCGAAACTCTCCCGTCTCCAAAAAACGAAGGAGTTTGGCCTGCAGGGATAGTGGCATTTCCCCTATCTCATCAAGGAAAAGAGTTCCGTGATCAGCAAGTTCGACCAAGCCCAGTTTATGCGCTCCTGCTCCGCTAAAAGCACCTTTTTCATGCCCGAATAATTCACTTTCCAAAAGAGCTTCCGGTATCGACGCTGCATTTAAGGGAACATAGGCATACTCTGACCTTGGGTTCCAGAGATGTAGAGCACGGGCAATCAGCTCTTTGCCCACACCGGTCTCTCCTTGGATGAGGATCGCAGATTCACTCTGGGCAGCCTTTTTCGTCATTTCAAGCAGGGTTTTCATCTGAGGGCTTTCCCCGATAATTTCTATCTCTTGGGTTTGACGGTGTACAACCTGTCGCAGACCGCTGTTTTCCATAACCAGTTTACGCTGTTCCACCGCTTTTTCCAAGATAACATCCAGTTCTGAAAGATTGCAGGGTTTGGTCAGGTAATCAAACGCACCATTTTTTATAGCATCAATTGCTGATTCAATGGTTCCGTGACCGGTCAGCATGATGACTTGGAGGTCTGGTTGAAGTTTTTTCATGGACTTAAGGACTTCAAGCCCGTCTCCGTCGGGTAAGCGTAAATCCAAGAGTACTACGGATAGAACATGGTCTTTAAGGTATTCCAGTCCTTCCCGCGCTGTTCCGGACTCCGAAATTTCATAGCCTTTGCGGGTTAAACGCTTTCTGATGATCGAGCGGAGAGCCGCCTCATCATCTAAAATCAGGATACGTGGATAATACTTCTTCATTTTACTTTCAACTCCTAAGAGCCATTTGGCAAGGTGATCTCTACAATTGTTCCTTGTCCCTCAACGCTTTGAACCTCTAATTGGCCGTTCATCTTTTGAATTATACCATAACTAACAAACAGACCCAGACCCGTTCCTTGTCCAGAAGGCTTGGTCGTGTAGAAGGGTTCGAGAATACGTTTTAGCTGGCTTCCTGGGATTCCTTGACCGTTATCTTCGATCACCACTCGGATTGCCCCTCGTATGCACCGCGTCCGAATTTCTATCTTTCCGCCTTCCTCAGAGGCATCAAGGGCATTTGTAACAATATTTAAAATAACTTGCTGCCATTCGTTTTCGTTCCCAAAAACGTAGAGGTCTTTATCCATTTCATAGGCGATTTGAATCCTCTTTTGTTTAGCCCGGTATTCAAGCAGGTCGATTGTCTGAACCGTTGAAGTGCTTATATTAATGAGGTCCCGAGTGTCCTGACGCTTTCGGGCGAAGTGCAAAAGCCCACCTGTGATCTGCTTGCAGCGACTTATTTGTTGATTAATAATCTGCAATTCCGACACGAGGTCTTCCTGTTCCAGTTGAGCCGGTTCCTCCTTTAATCGGTCCAACATATCCTCGCTATGAGCTGATACTATCGACAGAGGGTTATTGATTTCATGGGCAATTCCAGAGGCTAACAGGCCGACGGCTGCCATTTTATCTGTTTCGATGACCCGGGCTTCCATTTCCACCTGTTGCGTAACATCTTCAAGAAGAACCAAATAGGCAGGCTGTGTGACATTTTCCTGGTGCAAAGGATAGTACATTTTGCGCAAATAACTACGTTTGCCTTTGATATCATGAGTGATAATGCTGCCGTTTTCCGTAAAGCTACAGTCAGCGCCCTCCTCACCGATAAACTCTTCACAAGTCAGAAGCAAAAATTCTTCTCGCGCGAACCATTGTGCAAAAATAGAATTCCACCAGATAATACGCTTGTCTGAATCAAGAAGGACCATACCCGCTCCAATTCCACCAACAACGGTTGCGAGCAATTCCTTTTCCGTTATTAGATTTATCGATATTTCATTGAGTTGGGCCAGTAATTGATTAAAAGACTGGACCAGTCGTCCGATTTCGTCTTGGGTCTGTTGTGGTATTTCCGATTTCAGATCCCCCGTCAAAATAATACGTCGGACCTCCCCTTCGAGATTCTCAATCGGCCGCGTCAGCTTTAAGCCAAACATAATACTAATCAAGGTCACCAAGGCTATGGCAACTAGCAAGATTCCTAGGAGTTTACGGGAAAATTCATAGATGTGTTGATAGGCCTCACGGATTGGCTGTTCTATAAAAACACCCCAATTGAGATTTTCTACAGGTGCAAATAAGCCGACAACTTGTACACCGTCAGAATTCCTATATTCTGTCCCTTGCGGTGATGGGCGCTGGCCCGCTAAAAACGCTTGAACGTCAGGGTTCTGGCGCACATTCTCTTGACGTAAAACATTGCTAAAATCGGTATGTCCGATCAAATTCCCTAACTCATCGGTCAGGTAAATATACCCTGCTTGTCCAATGCGCAAATTGGCAATCTTAGTGACCATTCCTTTAAGATCTGTTTTAGCTTGTAAATATCCTATATTCTTGCGAGTCAGGGGATCCTGAATTCCTACCGTCAAATAAAATTGCGGTCGTCCATCATTTGAGAAAAATACAGGGCTAATTGAGAAAGAGGTGTTTGCTGTCAAATCGCGATGGTTGAGTTTAACGTCTGCCTTTAGCGGCAAAATTACATTACGCCGATCGATTTGCCCTAAAACATTAAACTTGAGATCAGCCACTTCAATGGCTTCAAAATACGATTCCTGTCGTAATAGTGTCGCCAAAATCATCTCCCGCGCTATAGGATCTTGTCCAACTAGTGTCGAGGCATTAGTATAAGTCACGATACTCATGCTGGCAGCTTTATATTGGACAAATTCGCTAATCTGTTCAGCAAGTGCCGTCGCTCGTTCGAAGTTTTGTAGTTGAATGCGTTCTTGTAAATATAGCCGTGTTGCATTAAAATTCGCCAAACCGAGGAAAAGTAACGGAAATATAGACATAGCAATACCAAAAATAAGAACCCGACCTTTAATACGCATTAACCATGGAAATGATGCCTGTTTCACAAACTCTCCCTCCCTATGGTTGAATCACTTGGTCTGCGAAGCTTAATACATTCGGTGCAAGGCGGATTCCTAACTGTTGAGCTGTACGGAGATTAACAGAAAAAACCAGATCTTCAGGCGTTTCTACCGGAATATCCTTTGGCGTTTGCCCACGCAATATCTTATAAATGAGCTGGGCAGTCTGAGCTCCTTGAGCTTTGTAAGGAGTTCCATAAGAAGCTAAACAGCCTTCCTCAGTATCACTTGGATATACACCAAAAACGGGAAGCTTTTTCTGCATAGCCAGTTCAACCACTTGTGTGGTGCTTGTTTCCAGAAAAAAACCCGGCAACAGTATGATACCTTCCACTTTATCGTTGCTCATCCGTTGAAAAGCCTTAGTAACCTCTTCAGGGGTCGAAACAGTATACATACCAAGGGTTAATGAAAGCTCCTTCGCGGCTTCTTGTATATTTAACTGGATTTGCTGAAAGAATGGAACACGCGTATCTCCCAACACCGCAACATTTCGGATATCCGGAAGCAAACGATGAAGCAGTTCAAGCCGTTTCGGTGTCAATTCAAGATGATAATTATTTAATCCAGTCAGATTTCCCTCTGGATGAAATGAGTTAGACACTAATCCGATGCTCACCGGAGAAAGAATACCCATAAATACGACCGGGATAGGATGCTTCATTTTCGCGGTCAGTTCTTTAAGGGTTTGAGCCTCAACTCCACCCGCTGCCACTAATACATCCGGTTTCTCGGCAATTAAACGATTTGCCATGGTCGTTAAATCTGAGAATTGGTTTTGCACATTAATAATTTGATAGGTGATACTCTGTCCTTCCTGGTAACCCAGACGTTCTAATCCTTCTTTCAATCCCTCAACTTTGGCGAGACGGTTGTCATTTGCCAGTAAGATGCCAATCTTTGCCACCGGTTGCTTTTCAACAGGAAAGGCGAATAATAAAGCCCCAATTATGAGGGAGAATAATGCTAAACCTCCTATGATCCAGCGCCACTTACTCACGCTTAAACCCTCCTGTTGATATTTCCTTAGCTTAGTTTACCACGCCATTCCCGGAAAAATCTAATGTAACTATTTAGGTAGTCAGAAGTCAGAATATTTCCAGACGATAAAGAGTTGTCCAAATCTATGATTTGGTTACAATTCTTACCCCCTATGGGTGGTAAAGAGTTCTCTAAATCTATGATTTAGGAAGAACTCTTATCCCCTATGGGGATAAAGAATTGTTGCCAAATCGTAGATTTGGTAACAATTCTTATCCTCTTTGAGGACAACCCATTTTCTCATGCTGACTCCCGGCTCCTGACTCCTGATTACTGAGTGGTTACAATTACTAAATCTTGCTGACTTCCACTCTGGTATCCAGTTGGGCGGCACCGCCGCCAATGGGGTCCACCATTCCCGCATTTTTATAGGAAATATCCAATTGTAACAAATCATTGGCTGAAAAACCGGTATCACGGCCTTTGGCATAACCAGTCCGTGGCATGCCGGCAACCCAATTGGTGTGACCGTAGGGTTTTACTCCCTCAATCATCTTGTTGTCAATCTCCACCGGCCGGGAACCATAGGCAAAGTGACCGTAATTATAGGGTGTTCCAACCACACCAGGCCTAATCCTTTCCGTAACCAAAACCGACCCTGTCACTTCATGGCTGGGAGATTTAATTTTTACTTTATCTCCATTCTTTAAGCCTCTGGTCTGAGCATCGACAGGATTGATCCAGAGCAAATTTTCTCCTTCAATCTCCCTTAACCAGGCGGAAACAATCCCGCGATGAGTCCCGATATTGCGAGACTTCCAGTTAATAAATGTAAGAGGATAACCGTCCGTAGGAACTTCTTTTCCGTTATAGAAAGTCACTCCGGTGATTTTGGGCAGCCCGTCGAAAGGTTTGCCGGTGAATGAATTTTTGGCTCTAGCTGCTACTTCATCATAAAAGTCTGCTTCTGCCGCAAGTTTATATTTAATATAATCTCCTTCATACCCTTGGCCAAATGCTTCAAAGCGGCCGCCCCGGTTCAGCACATAAACTACCTTTGCCCACTCTTCGGGCTTTACGGCCTTTTTCCAGGCAGCCAAGTCGAAAAACGTACCCAAGGCTTGCTTTCTGGCTGTTTCAAATATTGTTATTTCCTCAGCATCGGCATCAGGCACTGCTTCGCCAGCGAAAGCAATATTGGCTACGGCCTTCAGGTAGAAGTCTTCGGCCCGGTAGAGGGAACTTCCGTCGGAAAAAGCATTTTCCCCAACACCAGGCAGTCCCATCTGCTTGGCAATCTCGATGAAAGTATCTTCAGCCGGACGGGTTTCCGGGTATACCCTAGTGATCGGTTGTTGAATCTGAGTTAATTTAAGTTCCTGGTTCGGGTAAATTGATTCCAGCCCCCAGCGCTCGAGATAGGTGATATCGGGCAAAATATAATCCGCGTACATCGATGTCTCACCGATTACAATGTCTGAGCAAACCAACAAGGGAATGGCTTTGGTGTCTTTGAGAATCTCAACCTGTTTTCCTCCTCCCGGTGAGGACATAATGGGAGAAGTACGGTGAATGAAAAGAGCTTTAATGCCATACGGATACTGATCAGAAGCACTCGGCAAGACCTCATGAATAAGGTTACCGCCCAAGACAAACCAGGGACGTTTGGTCGGGTAGCCATCTTTGGAAAAAAGAGAACTCTTCTCATAAACGGCCTTTTCCCTGACGAGTTTCAAACCCCAAGCATTATGAGCTTTTGGCACTTGATTTAGCTTATAACGGCCGTCTAAGGGTTTGAAGTTGGCTCCTGCGGAAATGCTGCCGCCTTTCCAATCATAGTTGCCGATCAAATGATTAAGCATATTGATCGCTCTAATATTGTAATAACCGTTTACGCGCATGGCCGGACCGCGATAAGAGGTGATTGAAGCCTTTTTACCATGGGAAGTGAATTCTTTAGCAAGTTCAATAATTTGCTGAGGCTCAACTTCACAGATCTTGGCATACTCTTCAATCGTCTTCTCCATCACCCTTTCTTTAAAAAGGGTAAATGCAGATTTGACTTGGATTCCATTGAGCGTCATATCCACTTCCAGTTGGCCTTCGGCTGACTTATCCGCCGGAACCGCTTGTCCGTTTTCGATTACGACAAATTGTTTTTCATTTCCAATTCCCAGAACTTTCGCTCTGAGTTTCGGTTTCCCTTTTTCACTGATTGCCACGAGGAAGGTTGCGTCACTCCAGGTGGGCTCTTTGTCCAGGGCTGCCGCCTCAATGTTTGGATTCTGTAAATAACGGGCATCATAACGGTTGTTTTCGATGATCCAGCGTGCCATCCCGAAAGCGAAGGCGGCATCTGTTCCCGGTTTGATCGGAACCCATGCCTGGGCCTTTTCAGCAATACGACTCATTCTGGGGTCAATGACGGCCAACTTCATGCCTCGTTGTAAAGCGTTCATATATTTGGGAGCTAACCAAGTCGGCCCTTTATTAGCAACCAGGGGATCTGTACCCCAAACAATGTGAAATTGCGAGTGGTCAATATCCCCGTACATCCGCTTTTTTGGGCTAGGTGAGGTAAAAGAGCGAACATTCGCAATCACTCCGCTCATACCACAGTATCCTCCATGGTTAAAGGCATTTGCACTGCCAAAGGTTTGATTCCACAGGCGATCAATAAAAAACGATGTGCGGTCTCCGGCTAAAAACACCAATTGATTGGACTTAGGGCCGAAATCCGGATGCTTGGTATCAATGAGCACATCTTGATACTTTTTATCAAAATCCTCCTGGCTTATTTCTCCTTTTTTAACTTTTTCCCAGTCACCCATTACCGGCTTCTCAGGAATATAAGCCCAAGACTGCTTAGTCCCGGGAGTGCCTAAGTCACCGCCATTGACTATTTCCTTGATGGCTTGCTCCCAGGAAATACTCTGCCATTTGCCGTTCCCCCGGGGCCCGACTCTTTTCAGAGGTTTTTGCACCCGGAACGCATCATAAGCCGTTTGAATCCCTGCTTGTCCTTTCAGGCAAGTACGACCACCCCGGAAACCACGGCCATCTTTGGCCACATTTTCTTTCCCTTTAGCAGCCGCTTTGACCGATGTTTTATAAGGGATCTGGCCAAAAGGCTGCATTGTCAACGGACTATACGGATTACCGGCAATTTTCCGGACAATCGATGTATGAGGCCCGTCCCCTTTTTGAGGAATTACGATGGCTTTAATCGTACAAAAAGTATTACATTGTTGACATAGAGAATAAATCACATTTTCAGCGCCATAATCCTGATTGTCATGGCCTGTTCCATACGGATCATCCAGCCATGCACCCTCTTGAGGAGACCCTATTGCCAACATGGGAGATAACAGCGAGATCCCTCCCAGAGCTGCACCACCCTTGAGAAAACTCCGCCGTGTAAACTTTATTTGCTTGTTTCCCTTTGAGTTCATATAGTTTCTTCACTCCTTCCAGTTGTCCGATGGTCGAAAGTAAGATGGTTTGATGAGACTTGGCTTGATTCTGTGTGAATCGGCAAGACTGTAACCGCCAGGGTATAGAGGAAAAGGCCCATAGCGATAATCCCGCTGCTGCTTAAGATCTCAATCCAGGTCGGGTAATAATATCCTTCAGGCAATCCAGTCATTACCGGTACGATCAAAGCCGGCAGCACAATATTAAAACGCACGCCGAGAATGCCGATTACCACCATAATTGCCGCTGCAGCAATGGCATTGACCGATTCTTTGGTTTTCCTGGCAAAAATCAAGAAGAGGGGGACAACTACGCCAATAAACATTTGTACAACCCAAAACGACCAGGAAAAATCACTTTTAATCATTGTTGTTATAGTTGCTAACTCCTCATGTTCTAAGCCATAAGCTCCAATTAAAAATTCATAAAACTCTAAACCAACATCGATAAACAGAAAGAGCGCCAATAACCCGGCCAGGGATTTAACCATCTTCTGATCAACCGGATTTCCTGAAACTTTATTCCTGATGACATAAAAAGCGATCAAGAGGGCAGTACCTGAGACAAGGGCAGAGACAACAAAGATAACAGGGAATAACGCCGAATTCAAGAAGGGACGAGCCTTAGCAACTGCAAAGAGAGCACCGGTTCCTCCGTGAACTCCGAAGATCGCAACCGGAAGTCCAATGGTGCCCAGGATTTTGAGCACTTTATGATCATGCTGTATTGATCTTTCAGAGGTATCTTTGCTGCCGAAGGAAAGGAATTTGGCTATTTTGCCTTTCCAGTCATTCAAGGAGGATGCTTTAATCAAATGGATGCGCATGGCAAAATAGAGTTCCGAAAACAAAAGTACGATATAGAGGACGTAGAAACGCACCTCATAAGCGAGAACACTCGTCCAGTTCATATACCAAAGGGTGTGCCAAAATCGTTCCATATGGCCCAAATCAACCAGAATAAAAGCCATGGCCAGCACCATACTTAAGATGGCAACCAGAAGGGCATCTTTTCCGATTTTCTCGTACTGTTCCATGCCAAACACGTAGATTAAGGTTGACAGGAGAAAGGCTCCGGCACTCATACCGACAAAATAAATATAGAAGGCAACCCAAGTTCCCCAAGGTGCGGTGCTGGTAAGATTTGTAACAATCAAGCCCTCTTTTGCCCTGATAAAAACAGCAACCGCACCTGCGACCATCAGCAGAATCAAAAATGCATACCAAAGAGTTGAGCGCTTGGACTTCTGACTATGTTCAGACATGTTTTTTACCCTCTCTTCCTATTTAAGATAAATAACTCTTGGTCCGGTGTTTAGTTCTTCTTTAAGGCGGAAAGCGCGGGGGCTGGCTGCCAGTTTGGAAACGACACTGTCCGGGTCACTTAAATCTCCAAAGAAACGAGCGTCACCGACACAGGTTTCCACACAGGCCGGCTCCTCGCCCCGTTCCAGCCGGTGCAGGCAAAAGGTGCATTTGCGGACATTGTTTATTGGGGATTTTCCTTTTTCCCGTTTGCCCCTATCCACACCGTATTCGGGAGACTGGATCTCATTGGCAGCCAGCATCTCCTGAGAATAATCCTCACCGAAATCAACATAGCGGGCTCCATACGGGCAGGCAACCACACAGTAGCGGCACCCGATACAGCGATCGTAGTCAATCGCGGTAATCCCGTTTTCCATTTTATAAGTGGCCTTGACCGGACAAACTTGAGCACAAGCCGGGCGGTCACACTGCATGCAGGGGCGGGGCAGGTTTACAAGAGCGACGTTAGGATATGTCCCGATCTCGTTTTGGATGACGACGTTGTAGGTTACTCCAGGCGGGGTCCGGTTTTCTGCTTTGCAGGAAACAGTACAGGTGTCACATCCGATGCATTTCTTAAGATCGATGACCATCGCCCAACGTGGTGTCTTTTTCTTATCACCTGTTTGTTCTGCTGCGTTAGCCGTTTTCATTCTTTTCACTCCTTTTATCATAATATTCTTAACTAATATGCAATAATCGCGCCAGAATATCGTCCAAGTGGAAACGGTATCACAGCGCTACTTGCAGTCTTTGCGAACTGTAATGGTGACAAAATGTCACTGTTTATTGCGTGACAAAAAGGCACCTGCTGACATTTTGTCAGTAGGTGCCTCGTAATATTCATGATTTCGCTATTTACGATTAAACTTCTATCGAATACATAGGCGAGGGATTTGGAGCGAGTATCACAAAACACGACATATCCTCGTCTCCAGTATTGGTTAGACTGTGAATTCCTGCTTTTGACTAAAAAATCAGGGGGTTGTCGAGTAGACGGGGCCTCGCGACCCCTGCCCCTCTACAGAACCGTACGTACCCAATTTAGGTATACGGCTCCTCAAACTATCATTTACACCAAGTAATAGGAAACCTTAGCTGAAAAATATTCACATATATTTTAGGTGATGGCAACGGGTTTCTCTTTAGAAATTCTTTAAATTGTTCCCGTGTGAAACTCTTTCTTTGGCTGCGACGATTTAACCAGTTATATAATAGTTTCGTCACTTCTCGAAGAAATTTTCCTAATGAACTGAAGTTGTCTGTCACACCATAGTACCTGAAATACCCATTCAGTTTTACTCTTAGGGCATCCATAAGTTCACGGCCTGGCATGTTCCTGTTCACCTTCACCCACTTTTTTACTTTCAATAGACTTGCCCGGTATTTCTTTTTGCTGGTTTTACGCTTAACTCTAAACTTTCCCATTTTGCTTTTACCGCAATAGTGAGTGAGCCCAACAAAATCAAAGGTACCTGGTTTTATTTGTCCTTCTTCAACGTCCAAGCTGTTTTTACCGAATGCTATTATCTTAGTCTTATCATCAGCTAGCTCTAGTCCAAATTTCCCTAGTCTATTTTGCAGTGCTCTATAGTACCTCTTGGCATCATCCTCGTATTGAAAACAGCAAATAAGGTGAGTAGCCCGGGGGAATCACACCGCCCAGGCCCTCTCAGAACCGGACTTGAACCTCTCAGCTCATCACGGCTCCCATCATCCAGCCGTTGGCTTGATTCCCATCTTCCAATGGACGAAAAGTTTGGGTTCTCGCTTGGCTATGTTTCCCAAAAAGTTTTCCGCCCTTGTCTTATGGATTTCCAGCTTTTTGTATTTTCTCCTAGCCCATTGAACCAAAGCATTGTTCATGTGCCGCAGTACTGGGTACATTTGGGATTTGTAAAAGCGTCCGTAATAGTTAATCCATCCTTGTAGAACTGGATTTACCTCACGAGCGATATCCTCTAACTTTAAGCCTGGTTTCAGATGTATCCTCCACTGTCGAATGGTTTGCCGCATGTGATCATTGTGCCTCATGCCTGGCTCTCAGACCCCGGGAGAGTTTCCATAAACTCGCTTTAACGTTTATGAAAATTTTGCCTTCCAGTGTGCAAAAAAAACTGTCAGCCTCTCCATTTTAAGATTCATAACGGGGCTCAATCACATTACAGGCCTGTTGCCTAACTGTTTACGCTTAACGACAAGGATTACTCCTCGCATCCCAAAACTCGCTACCGGTGGATAGCTAATCCTTTCCGGGGAGGGTTTCCACCTCCTAAATCACACACCATCATCTGGCGCACTCTGCACTGGAATCATAATATGGTATAATTAGACAAAAAGGTAAACTATCTAATAACCGATAAGTACACGCATAAGAAGGAATTGTATATCTCAATCCGAAGAAACAATACAGCACTATTCAGTAAACCAAACCACGTATAAAGGTGGTGACTACAATGGCTAAACGAACGAAAAAAATCAAAGAGGAACTAAAGCCGAATTTTGTGCTAACTCTTAAGCTCGATCCTGAACTATATCAAGAGGATATCCTGGATAAGCGCTTAGATATCGGTAGAAGAATCTATAATGCCTGTCTCAATGAACTTAATAAGCGGTATCGCTTAATGGTTGAGAGTAAAGAGTACCAGAGTGCACAAAAAATGCCAAAAACGGAGACAACCCGCAATCTAGTACTGCAAGAGTTAAACAGGAAGTACCGATTGACCGAGTATTCACTACACCAGTTTGTTAAGCCAATGTAGCATCACTTTAAGAAAAATTTAGATTCTCACACTGTCCAAAAAATTGCCACGCGCTGCTTTGAAGCCTTTAAAGGGAAGATCTATCATACTGCCAAAACGATACACTTCAAAAAGTATGGCGAATTGCAAAGCTTGGAAGGTAAAACGAATTCAGCCGGTATCAAGTTCCGAAATAAGACCTTAGTCTGGAATGGACTCTCGATTAAAGTGTTCGTTGATCCCTCGGATGTCTACGCACAGATGGCACTACTGCAAACCATTAAATACTGTCGGGTATTAAAGAGCGGTACAAACTACTACTTGCAGTTAATCCTAGAAGGTAT
>NZ_JUEE01000206.1:0-41578 GCF_000802135.1 Desulfosporosinus sp. BICA1-9 | reverse complement strand
GGAACGATGAGCGGTCAAATTGAAAACTCCTTTTTCAAAGAAGCTATTCCAGTCGGCTGGGAATCTGAGATTAAAGTTGGTCCGGCCAAGATTTATACGGTGGTACAAGGAGAAAAAATTGAGGAATTTGAGGTCAACATTGATCGTGTCATGCACAATCGAACCGATAGCAAAAACATGATCGTTCGTGTTACCGACCCTAGGCTGCTAGATATAACAGGCGGTATTATCCAAGGAATGAGTGGTAGTCCCATAATTCAGGACGGCAAACTTATCGGGGCAATTACGCATGTCTTTGTGAACGACAGCCAGCGGGGATACGGAGTCTTCATCCAAAACATGCTCAATGACTCAAACTCAAAAGTAACAGGCAAGAGGGAAGCGGCTTAAGAATAGTCGATCGGAAAATTAGAGAAGGAGTAGCCATTAGAAATGGTTACTTCTTCTCCTTATAAAGTCAAGTTTTACAAATAAAAACTAGGTTTTCTTCCTTTTAAAAGAAGGAGTATGAAAAGAATTGTCGAAATTATAATTCAATACGGCTGAAATGAGGGGGATCCTGGGAAATGCAAAGGCCTATACGAGTTTTATTGGCAGATGACAACCGGGAATTTGTTGAGATTGTCAAAGAGTTTATTGAACGGCAGGAAGATATGAGCCTTGTTGGGGTTGCATATCATGGGAATGAGGCTCTGGAATTAATTGCACGGGAAGAACCTCAAGTTGTTTTATTGGATATTATCATGCCTCATCTTGATGGTTTGGGTGTACTTGAGAAACTTCAAAATGCCCCTATAAGACCTAAAATTATTATTCTAACCGCCTTTGGTCAAGAATCGATGACCCAAAGAGCTGTCAACCTTGGTGCAAATTATTACATTTTAAAACCATTTGATTTAGATATTTTGGGTAAACGTATTCGCCAACTGCAAGATGATTTTTCAAATACAGTAAACATACCACACACAAATACTGTACAACATGACAAATATAGTTCAAATTCAAATTCTCAGATCTATAATGGAGTCTTACCGCCAACGACTAAAAATCTTGAAGTTGAAGTCACGCGAATGATTCACCAGATGGGGGTACCAGCACATGTTAAAGGGTATCAGTATCTGCGGGATGCTATTGTCAGCGTAGTTATTGAAGTATCATTGCTTGGGGCTGTGACCAAGGAACTTTATCCCATGATTGCCCAAAAATATCAGACCACCCCCAGTCGTGTCGAACGTGCAATTCGGCATGCCATTGAGTTAGCTTGGGATCGTGGAAACGTGGATTTCATGAATCGCTTTTTTGGCTACACCATTAATGTTGATCGCGGTAAACCCACTAATTCCGAATTTGTGGCAATGGTGGCAGATAAATTGCGTATGTCGATGATGTATTAATAGCAATAAGGTTTCTGTCCGTTAAACATCTCTATATCTATGGAGATGTTTTTGGCGTTTGGCTTTTTTTAGGAATTATGTTCCTAGGGACTATGAGACCGCCATAAAAGGTTTCTTTATGAAAGCTAATACAGGGAAGATCTTTCGCCAAAGAGCGAATTCAGTAAAAGCTACCAAGTCGACCAAGCTACTTACTTGTTAATATGAAAAAGAAGGGGGCGAGCTAGAAATACAAAGTAGTTAACACCCAGTATGATGTGTTGACGAATTAAATTCAGGTAGCTATTGGGGTTTATTAAGGAGTTGTTAAAAGATGGATAGGACGGCAGTGATGATAGAACCTACTGAAGGCACTTCAAAGGCAAGTGAATCTAAGCCACCGGTACATAAAGGCAATAGGAAACGAGCTTTACTTAAGGATCTGAAACTGCAAAGCAAACTCATTTTAGGTTTTGGACTTGTTTTATTAATGATGATTATTTCCTCAGCTTTTTCCCTCTATCAGAATGTGCAAATGGAAAAGGCTACAGCTGCTATTGCGCAAGATGCGATGCCTTTAGGGAGATTAGCGGACGACCTTTTGACGCAATTAGTTAATGAAGAATCAGCAGCAAGGGGATATGTCGTTAGTGGGGATAGCTCTTATTTAGCCCCGTACTATGCAGGAAAAGATCAAATTCAAAAGGACTTAGAAGATATAGCTATCTTCCTGCCGTCACATCCCGAGATAGCCGCTTTAATGGCCCGGGGACAACCGTTGATTGAGCAGGCGCAAGTATATTTTCTGGAGCAGATTACCTTAGTTCAACTAGGGGATATATCTAAAGCACGTTTGAAAATCGGGAGTACAAAGGCTACAACTGATGGCTATAGAGCTGTAAATAATGATATGCGTCAGGAAATTGATAGAATTACCCAAAATGCCTTGAACCAATCTCAAATAGCTAACCAAAGAGCCCAATTGAGCCTGTTAATTTTAACCATAGTGAGTATTGTATGGGGTCTACTAGTCGCTTTAGTTTTAGCACGCATGATTGCTAAGCCTTTGGCAAAGGTTTCGCGAACTATGGAGAGGGTTGCCGAAGGAGATCTTACGTTTGATCAGATCGTAATAGATGGCCGCGATGAAATAGGCATGATGGTAGACTCTGTCAATCAAATGCAAGCTAACCTTCGCTCTTTAATTCAACGATCAAAGGAAAGTGCCTGGCAGATTGCTACATCTGCTCAAGAAATGAGTGCCTCAACGGAGGAGGCAACGAAGTCCGTCGAACAAGTAACATCCACAGTACAAAATATGGCTCAGGGTGCTAATGAACAAGCAATACAGGCTCAAGAAGCTGCTAGTATGGTTGAAAACATTACCCAAGCCATTAGTGAAATTAGGCAAAGAATTGAAGAAATTGCTAAGAGCTCAGAACAGACTCAAGTTCTTGTTGGCGATGGTTTTAGTGCTATTCAGAATCAAAATGATAAAATGAAAGAGAATCTAGCTGCGACGGAAAAGGTGGACAAGGCTACTGATGATTTAGTTAATCAGTCTCACGAGGTAGGTCGGATCTTAGAAACTATCTCCGCGATTGCTGGTCAGACAAACCTTTTAGCCTTAAATGCTGCTATTGAAGCCGCACGAGCTGGTGAACACGGACGTGGTTTTGCCGTTGTGGCAGAGGAAGTTAGAAAGTTGGCGGAAGGTTCTGCACAATCTACCCGTGAAATTGCCGAGATCTTGCAGAAAATCCAAGCAGGTGCCGAAGCTGCTGCCCAGGAAATGGATAATACTAGGCAAATTGTAGACGGGCAAAATTCCGCAGTCTTCCGGACAGATCAGATCTTTCGAGAAATTTCTGCTTCTGTAGGAGAAATGGTAGAAAAGATTGGGGCCGTGAATGCTTCGGCAGAACAGATTGATACCTCTGCCAAGGGGATAACTGTAACGATAGCTTCCATTTCCGCAGTGGCCGAAGAAACCGCTGCTGCCACAGAGGAAGCATCAGCCAGTACAGAGGAGCAGAGTGCCATAACCCAACAAATCGCTGCTTCGGCAGCTTCGTTGGCAGGGCTGGGTCAAACATTGCAATCAGCAATTGCCAGTTTTAAGATCTAGCCGCTCTGGAGTTTTGAGAAAAATGTTATAAGATTTAACAATATAACCCCCTCTACGCCCTGGTTTCAGGGTATAGAGGGGTTATTTAGATTAGGCCAATGAGTTAAATCAAGGTCAAAAAGTATGCAAAGTATTGCTAAGCAGGATTTTGCATACTAAAGAGAGAATCTACATATGTAATGAAAAACGGTATTGGAAGGGGAAATAAAGATGTTTATGCGTCGCGAGCTAGAGAGTTTGGCTGAAGAAAAGAACCAAGCGATCATAGGGATCAACCTCTTAAACGAAATAGTGATCTGTAGTCCTCTGGCAGCGAAGTTCTTGGAGCTATCCGTCCAAGACATTTTAGGCAAAGATGTATGGCAGCTCATACCGGATGATCCCTTGCCGAACATCCGTGATTCTGAAACGATTGAACTAAATAGTTTTAGCCGAATCGGCACAAAGATGTTTATAGCCAGTCGGATGGCATACTATGACGATCAGGGTCGCGTCATCGGAGCAGTGGTCTTCCTACAAGATATGGAGGAATTTGACGAGCTCAGGGCTAAAGTAAACACGCTGCAGGAGGTACGTATTCTACTTTCCGCAATTATTGATTCCACTCAGGATGCGATCTCTGTGGTGGATGAAAAGGGTCTCGGATTATTAATTAACCCAGCTTACACACGCTTGACAGGTCTCACTGCAAATGATGTCATCGGCAAACCTCCTACTGTAGACATTGCAGAAGGAGAAAGTATGCATATCCAGGTCTTGAAAACTCGTCTTCCTGTTAAAGGAGTTTTCATGAAAGTGGGACCTAAGCGTAAAGAGGTGATTGTTAACGTTGCCCCCATCATTGTTTCTGGGCAGTTGCGAGGAACTGTAGGGGTGCTCCACGATATCTCTGAGATCCATAGACTCTCGGAAGAGTTGGAAAGCGCCAAACGTTTAATTCGCCATTTGGAAGCAAAATATACCTTTAGCGACATTATTGGTGAAAGTGAGGCCCTTAAAGCAGCGATCGAACAAGCGGGGCGTGCAGCGGTGACACCGGCTACTGTCCTCTTGCGTGGAGAAAGCGGAACGGGGAAAGAACTATTTGCCCATGCCATTCACCGCTCTAGTGAACGAAAAAAAGGGCAATTTATCAGAGTTAATTGCGCAGCATTAGCTGAGGGCCTGTTGGAGAGTGAGCTGTTTGGCTATGTTGAAGGGGCTTTTACAGGAGCCAAGCGCGGTGGAAAGGCGGGCCTTTTTGAAGAGGCTAACGGAGGGACTATTTTTCTCGATGAGATTGGAGAGATTAGTCTAAACCTGCAAGCCAAGCTCTTGCGAGTATTGCAAGAACGTGAAATTGTTAAAGTCGGAGATAATCGTCCCTTTAACATAGATGTCCGGGTTATTACAGCGACTAATGCAAATTTAGAAGCGGCATTAGGAACTGGTAAATTTCGTGAAGATTTGTATTATCGTTTAAACGTAATTCCAGTCCTTATTCCGCCTTTAAGGCAGCGAAGAGATGATATCCCCTTGCTTGTTCACCACCTTCTGGGGAGTTTTAATCAAGACTACGGCCGATGTGTTGAGAGGGTTAGTGATGAGGCATTGCAAATTTTGATGGGGTATCATTGGCCAGGGAACGTTCGAGAATTAGAAAACATTTTAGGACGAGCTATTATTAATATGCGCATCGGGGAAACGGTTGTGGAATTACAGCATCTTCCGGTTTTAGCCTTGCCGAGTCTCAATTATCCAGAGGCGGGTTTCGTGAACTCGGTACAATCTTCTTTGACGCAAGAAGAAGGTGGATTTGAAGGAATGCAACGGCAATGGGAACGCGCTATACTCTTAGTTACCCTCCAAAGAAATGGGGGTAATAAAACAAAGGCAGCTAAGGAACTGAAAATGTCCATACGCAATTTCTACTATAAACTTGAGCGACATGCCCTTATTTAAAGGAATATCTTACAATAAGTTTAACTAAATCATGACTTGCAATCCTTCGCATGCAATTTATTGCCTGCATATTATTGCAAGTCATGAATTTTTTTGCATTATTGACAAACTGCTTAAGTAAGGGCTCATAGCTGTTGTAATAGTTGCCTAGCTGGCTTCTTAAAATAAAATGCGCCTGAATTCTGATAATTCTAAAGATCAGAGATGGGTGGTTAATAATTTGAGTCAGTTTTAAAACCTTGGCACTCTTATTGCATTTAACTAAGGGCAAGAGAAAGTGGGGGAAAACTAAATGGAAATATTTGAATATTTGCAGAAGTATGATTACGAACAGCTTGTTATTTGTCAAGATCAGACGTCAGGGTTAAAAGCTATTATTTGCATTCATGATACAACGTTAGGACCGGCCCTAGGTGGAACAAGGATGTGGAATTATGCCAGTGAAGAGGAGGCTATCTTTGATGCCCTAAGGCTTGCTCGAGGAATGACCTATAAAAATGCTGCCGCAGGTTTAAATCTTGGCGGTGGAAAAACCGTGATTATCGGGGATTCTCACACCCAAAAAAGTGAAGAATTGTTCAGAGCCTTTGGCCGTTATGTTCAATCACTGAATGGACGTTACATCACCGCTGAAGATGTTGGGACCACAGTACAAGATATGGATTGGGTACATTTAGAGACCGATTTTGTGACAGGAGTATCCTCTTCCTATGGCGCTTCCGGAGATCCTTCTCCAATGACAGCTCGTGGAGTATGGCGGGGAATGAAAGCTGCAGCTATGGAAGCCTACGGCAGTGACTCTTTGACGGGGAAGACAATTGCCATACAAGGGCTAGGGCATGTGGGCTATTATTTGGCGAAACACTTGCACGAAGAGGGTGCCAAACTAATCGTTACAGACATCCAGGATGATCTCATCAAGCGTGTGATTAACGAAATGGGAGCGACCGCGGTTCGTCCTGCTGAGATCTTTGGTGTTAAAGCAGATATCTTTGCGCCCTGTGCCATGGGGGCAGTGGTTAATGATGAAACAATTCCTCAATTTAAATTCTCAATCATTGCGGGCGCTGCTAATAATGTGCTCAAAGAAGAACACCACGGGGATAAGCTGCATGAACTCGGTATTCTTTATGCGCCTGACTATGTTATTAATTGTGGCGGCGTTATCAATGTGGCAGATGAGTTAGAAGGCTATAATTATGAGCGTGCCCTGAAAAAAGTTGAAATGGTTTATGACAATGTCGCAAAGGTCCTTGAAATTGCCAAAGAGTATAAAATACCCACTTATATTGCTGCGGATCGTATGGCTGAACAGCGCATTGAGAGGATTGGACGAATTCGTTCGAACTACTTACAGACCTCTCAGTGATCAGCACAGACAAGGAGGAGCTTTTATGCTAAAAGTTGAGTTCGATGAAGACCGCTGTAAAGGATGTGAGCTCTGTGCGGAGGCTTGCCCAAAAAACATTGTGATCATGGCCGATTATTTGAATGCCATGGGCTTTCATCCTGCCACCGTGCTAAAACAAGACGAGTGCATTTCTTGTGGCTTTTGTGCCAGAATGTGTCCGGATGTCGCAATCACGGTCCGAAAGGAGGAGAAAAAATAATGGCCAAGGTACTTATGAAAGGCAATGAGGCCTTAGCAGAAGCTGCGATTCGCGCCGGCTGCCGTTATTTCTTCGGGTATCCCATTACCCCGCAAAATGAAATTCCGCAGTATCTGGCGAGACACCTTCCAGAAGTCGGCGGGGTATTTGTACAGGCGGAGTCTGAAATTGCAGCGATTAATATGGTTTACGGGGCAGCAGGGGCAGGAGCACGGGTAATGACCTCCTCATCAGGCCCGGGTATCAGCCTTAAACAAGAAGGGATTTCCTATATAGCTTGCGCGGAGCTCCCGTGTGTGATTGTAAACATGCAACGAGGGGGCCCTGGGCTTGGCGGTATTCAGCCTGCCCAATCCGACTATTTCCAGGCAGTCAAAGGGGGCGGGCATGGAGATTATAAAGTGCTTGTACTTGCTCCGGCCACCGTTCAAGAAATGGTGGATCTAATCGGGAAAGCCTTTGACCTAGCTGACGAATACCGTAACCCTGTCATGATCTTAGGAGATGGCATTCTCGGGCAAATGATGGAAACCGTCGAATTCTCGACGGAAAAAATAGAAATTTCCAACTCGGAGAAACCATGGGCAACCACGGGTGCCAAGGGACGAAAACCCAATCTGATTAACTCATTATTTCTTGATCCTGTAGAACTCGAAAAGCACAACCTTCACCTTCAACTAAAATTTGAGAGTATGGCCAAAGAAGTGCTCTGGGAAAACTATCAAACGGACGATGCGGAGCTGATTTTAGTCGGTTACGGCACTTCGGCCAGGATCGCTAAAGCGGTTGTGGATCAAGCAAGGGCACTTGGAATTAAGGCGGGGCTATTCCGACCGATTTCTTTATTTCCCTTCCCTAAAGATGCCCTGCAGGAGGCCTGTAGGCAAGCCAAGCATGTTCTCACAGTTGAGATGAGCATGGGCCAACTTGTGGAAGACGTTCGCTATAACTTGGAGTTCAAAATCCCAGTCCATTTATATGGACGGGTCGGAGGCATGGTTCCTACTGCTCGTGCAGTTCTTGAAGAAGTCAAACGTTGGGTCAGTAGTGGAGAGGAGGCTGGAAACGCATGATAACTGTTTTTGGACGACCTGAAGCCTTAACTTCGGCCAAGACCCACTATTGCCCAGGCTGTACACATGGCATTATTCACCGCCTAGTGGCTGAAGTGATTGATGAGCTAGGAGTCAGAGAAGACACTATTGGCGTATCACCGGTGGGATGCTCAGTCTTAGCTTATAACTACTTTAATCTTGATATGCAACAAGCTGCCCATGGTAGAGCGCCGGCTGTCGCCACGGGAATTAAACGAGTCCATCCCCAAAAGGTTGTCTTTACGTATCAAGGGGATGGTGATCTAGCTGCCATTGGTACGGCAGAAATTGTGCATGCCGCGGCCCGTGGTGAGAAAATCACAACGATTTTTGTCAATAATGCCATTTATGGGATGACTGGTGGGCAAATGGCCCCTACGACGCTTCTGAAGCAAGTAAGCACGACTTCTCCCCAAGGAAGAAATGCCGCTCCCCAAGGGTATCCCTTGAGAGTATCGGAAATGCTCGCTACTTTAGATGGGGCTGCTTATATCGCCCGGGTGTCTGTGCACAACCCTCAAGAAGTTGCTAAAGCTAAAAAAGCGATTAAGACGGCATTTGAATATCAAATGGCAGGTATCGGGTTTACACTCGTTGAAATTTTATCGACCTGTCCTACGAACTGGGGGTATACGCCCAAAGAATCTTTACAATGGTTAGTTGATAATATGATTCCTGTCTATCCACTCGGCGTCAAAAAAAAGCTGGAAGAGGTGAAGGTCTAATGTTGCAAGAAATTATCTTGGCTGGCTTTGGAGGACAAGGGGTTATGTCCATGGGACAGCTGCTTGCTTATGCGGGCCTCGTCGAAGAAAAACATGTAAGTTGGATCCCTTCCTACGGCCCGGAAATGCGTGGAGGCACCGCCAATTGTTCTGTCACGATCTCAGATGATGAAGTAAGCTCTCCGATCATTACCGAACCTGATACGCTGATAGTCCTGAATCGCCCCTCTCTGGAGAAGTTTGAACAGGATGTTAAACCAGGAGGACGGTTACTCATTAACTCATCACTGATCGATATTGAGTCTCAGCGCCAAGATCTTCAAGTTCTAAAAATCTCGGCCTCAGAACTCGCTAATGAAAAATTAGGAAATACAAGAGTTTCCAATATGATTATTCTCGGCGCGTTTGTCGAGTTAACCCGTACGGTAACCATAGAATCCGTGATTGGGGCTTTGAAGAAAGTCCTGCCGGAGCATAGACATAATCTCATCCCCCTTAACCGTCAGGCCCTTGAGACAGGGGTGGAGTTGGCTAAAAGAGCAAAAATGATTTAACTACCTGCGAGTAACCTTAAGTATTGTATTAGCTCAAGTAATAGTGAAGCAGTATCGTTTTTTAACGAACTGCTTTTTTCTGTGCTTTGGTCTTGTCGAGGTTTCTCTAGGACTTTTCTTGAATCTTGATAAGAGTATGGGGTAAGATATTAATTAGAGATAGGTTAAGGAAAGAGGTAAACGTATTGGAAGAACATGATCGACGGGAAGAACGTATCGAGAGCAAAGTTGTTTTTGAAGGGCGTCTGCTTCGTATAGAACGAGATATTGTCCGTTTGCCCAATGGATTGGAGACGTCCCGTGAAGTCGTTAGACACCCTGGAGCGGTAGGGATTGTCGCTTTGCAGGATCAGCACCTGCTCATGGTCCGTCAATACCGTTATGCAGTAGGTCAAGAAACCCTTGAAATACCGGCAGGTAAACTAGATCTACTGGAACTCCCCCTGGATTGCGCTCAAAGAGAACTTCGCGAAGAAACTGGCTATCGAGGGACCTTGGAACCGATCAGCAGTTTTTATACCACACCAGGCTTCACGGACGAGGTGATCCATCTTTTTCTAGCTGTGGATTTAGTCTGGGATCCGCTCAAACCGGATGACGACGAATTCTTAGGGGTTGAGAGAATTCCTTGGGATGAAGCCGTCCTAAAGGCTCAACAAAATAAGTTTAATGACGCAAAAACAATGCTGGGAATTTTACTGGTTCAGGGACGAATAAGATGATATTCGCAGATTTGCATATTCACATTGGGCAAAGTTTAGACGGAAACTATGTGAAAATTACTGGGGCTAAAACCTTAATCCTGCCCAATATCCTCCAAGTTGCCAGAGAGGTTAAAGGGCTTTCAATGGTAGGGATTGTGGATGCGCATTCGACGGGAGTCCAAAAAGATTTCGAAACTTTACTTGCTTCAGGTGAAATAAAGTCTTTATCAGCAGGAGGGTATGCTGCTACTGGTTTAACAGTGATACCTGGACATGAAATTGAATTGCAGGTTGGTGAGGGTTATGCACACTTCTTGGCTTATTTTCAAGGGTTGGAGCATGTCAAACAGTATGTAAAAGCTTTAAAAACTACGACTAAGAACTGGCAATTAAGTACCCAGAGGGGTTTTCTGCCGATCGATCTATGGCTTGAGGCTGTTAATAAAGCAGAGGGAATCTGGCTGCCCGCCCATGCCTTCACTCCTCACAAGGGTATTTATGGTAATTGTTGTCCGCGTTTGAGTCATGTTTTACCCGCTATGCCTAATGCTCTAGAAATTGGGCTCAGTGCTGACCGCGGAATGGCAGAAAGTATCAGTGAACTGGAGTCTGTGGTTTTGTTCAGTAACTCAGACGCCCACTCCTTGCCGAATATTGCTCGAGAATATAATACGTTTGAACAGGTAGATTCCTCTTTCGGAGGACTCTATGATTTAGTACAGAATAAAAACAAACAGCTTGTCCGAAATTATGGTTTGCCTCCCAAAGTGGGAAAATATCATCGCACCTATTGTCTAAATTGTGAAAAGGTCGTCAAACCTCCTGCTCCCCAGCTGACTTGCCCGCAATGCGGGAGTGGTCACGTTGTAACGGGCGTTTTGGATCGCTTAGTCAGTATTGCTGACCGCCCAATAGGTAAACCGGATGCTTCAACCTATGTCCATCAAGTCCCGCTTAGAAATCTTCCAGGAATTGGGCCGAAAATGCATGCGCGCCTTTTAAGTGCTTTTGGGACAGAAATGGCCGTGCTTCATCATGTGGATTCTTCAGATTTGGTGCGCGTTGCAGGAGAAAAAGTTGCAGTTTGGATTATAAAAGCACGTCGGGGCGACTTAACCATTGAAGCAGGAGGCGGAGGTGTTTTTGGCAGAGTTGTGGACATACTTTCCCCTTGAGTGGAATAAACTCCCATAGAAGGGTTTGGGAAGGGGTGCGGAGGATGTGGAAACAACTCGGTGAACACATTCGTCAATATTGGGTCATTTATCTCACACTTTCGAGTGTCTATCTTTCAGGTGTGGTGTTCGGGGCGGTCGGTGTCAGTGCTTTGGGAGTGTCTGAAAGCTCTCAACTTGGTAAATTTTTGGACATGCTGTTGAAAAGCCAACCCACTAATTTTGATCCGACTTTCTTAGGGCAACTCGCCCGAGATATGTTTATCATGATGGCTGGAATTTGGATCTTAGGACTTACGATCATCGGGGCCCCCTTAATCTATCTGATTGTTTTTACACGAGGATTTATTCTTGGCTTTACGGTGAGCTTTATCATTGGAGTGAAAGGAACGCTTGGAATCGCTCTAATTCTTACGACGGTCCTTGTGCCTACTATTCTTGCTGTTCCGTTGCTGCTCCTTGGTGCTGGATTAGCAACTATTTTCTCATTTTTGTTACTCAGAGGTAAAGCCAGAGGGGAATCTTTGCGCAGAGAATTTCTTTATTATACCGCAGCAGCAGCCTTTGTTTCTATTGGAGCGGTTGCGGTTGGCGTGGCACAAGGCTATTTTTCGATTCTTGGCCTGCGTTTATTGAGACTGTAAGATATGATTTCGGGTTATATTGAAGATAGCAACTTTATAAACTGCTTGCTAACGGCACAATAGTTGAATTATAATTATATGCAAGTCCTAATGATTGAGATGGAGGTTAAGTTATGCTTATTGGAGTACCGAAAGAGCTTAAAAACAATGAAAGTCGCGTGGCTATTACTCCTGCTGGAGTCTATGCTTTTACTTTGACAGGGCATCAAGTGGTTGTGCAAAAATCTGCGGGTGAAGGCAGTGGTATCACCGATCAACAGTATATCGATGCGGGTGCTCAGATCGCTGATTCGGCCGTTGACGTTTGGAAAGCTGACATGATCATCAAGGTTAAAGAACCTGTAGCCATCGAATACGAATATTTTAAACCTGGGCAAATTTTATTTACTTACTTGCACTTGGCAAAAGAACCAGAATTGACTAAAGTACTTATGGATAAAGAAGTAGTGGCCATAGCCTATGAAACGATCCAATTAGATAATGGTTCGCTGCCTTTATTGATCCCGATGAGCGAAGTTGCTGGCCGCATGGCGATTCAAATCGGGGCACAGTTACTCGAAAAGCCCTTTGGAGGAAAAGGCGTTTTGCTGGGTGGAGTCCCAGGGGTAACTCCTGCTAACGTAACTATTATCGGTGGCGGAATTGTTGGGACAAACGCTGCTCGGATGGCCATCGGCTTAGGTGCAGGAGTTACGATTGTTGAACAAAGCACACAGCGGCTCAGAGAGATTGATGAAATGTTTAACGGTCGAGTAAGAACACTGGCCTCAAATCCCTTTAATATTGCTAACAGCGTAGCAAAAGCAGATTTGTTAGTTGGGGCTGTACTTATCCCAGGTGCCCGTGCGCCACATTTAGTAACCGAGGACATGGTGAAAGCAATGTCTCCTGGAAGTGTGATTGTGGATGTTGCAATCGACCAAGGCGGTAGTATTGCCACAATTGACCGTGTTACAACGCATAGTGATCCCACCTATATCAAATATGGGGTTATTCATTACGCAGTTCCCAATATTGCGGGAGCAGTTGCCAGAACGTCTACCTTTGCCTTGACCAATGTGACGTTGGGTTATGCTCTGGAGATCGCCAATAAAGGTTATTTCAAAGCGATTCAGGAAAATCGTTCCCTGCGTAAAGGGGTTAACGTTGTTAACGGCAAATTAGCCTATAAAGCAATTGCCGAAGCCTTGAACATTATGTACACTCCTCTGGAGGAGGCTTTACTTTAAAGCTGAGTTTCTAAAACGAGGTTCGAGATCCAAGATTCGAGATTCGGATTCGAGATTCGAATAGCACTTAGTCATTGGGCAAGGTTTCTTTAACTTTACTGTACTACAAAATTGTTTCAGATTATTATGATAAAGTCTATGTTATATAACGTCGAGTGGAATCCGTTGATGGGTTCCACTCGTTTTTTCGTTAAGAATAGGAAGTCCTCAGGGAGGGCCAACTTTCGAAGATATTCATTAGGAATATAATGGTATTATAGAAAAACATCGGTAATTTTTCAAATGATTTGGTAAGGAGTGAGTGTATTGCATCAGAAACAAACGACTTTCGTTCCCATATATGGTCATTACCCGCATCAAGTGCGCTGGTATCCAATCAACTACACGGGCGGCTATGAGCCCGCTTGGTGGGAACGATTTGAAGAACAATTTGAACCACGGTGGCTCCAAAGAATGGAAAAACGCATGGGCTTTTTACCTGGACAGGAACCGCTTTGGTGGGAACTTTTTGAAGAGCAATTTGAACCTGCATGGCTGCAGCGCTTAGAACGCCAGATGGGTATTCCCCAGCCATTTGACCCTCGTTATGATCTTCCCCAAAGAAGCTTCTAAACTTAAAAGGAATTACCATTATTTTACGTTCAGGACCGGTTAAAAGAATAACCAGTCCTTTCTTTTTTTAGGATAAGTACAATCAGAGGATGCATAGGTTTAAGAGATAGGGGGGAGTTTAATGCTACCAACGAAACGCTGGAGTGATTTTTTTCTGTATCTAGGCAGGGTTTTTATCCTCCTTATTTTACTAGCCGTGCTGCTTCCCAAGTTAGCTGCGGTCTGTAATAGTTGGATGTCTTCGCTCTTACATAACGATCAAAAACCCTTCGGGAATCCTCTGCGAGTGGATGCACCCCTTAAAGGCGAAGGACACACAAATTGGATAAAGGTTGAGTAAAGTTATACTTTCTGACTAGTATATAAAAACTTGGCTTGTGCCAAGCCTACTAGTACAAGGAAATCCCCTTTCTGTGTAGAATGTAATAAACGTAGAGGAACTTTTTGACCTATAAGAAAGGGGAAAATATGGTAGCCTCCGAGGAACAACTTATTAGACAGTACCTAACCTTCCTGCATGTTGAGCGGGGACTTTCAGAGAACACGAGGCAGGCTTATGAGCGGGATTTACGCTTACTTTTAAGTTTCCTAAAACAGAGGGGAACAGAAGTTAGGCACTGTGATGGTAATGACCTGTTTTTATTTCATCTCAAAGCCAAAGAAAATGGCAAGGCACCTCGAACGATTGCTCGCTGCAATGCAACCCTGAGAGGTTTTTTTGCGTTCTTGCAAGAGGAAGGACATCGGAATGATAATCCAAGTTCCTATTTAGTGACCCCCAAGTTAAATCAACCTCTTCCGAAGGTGTTATCGGAAATGACTATGGACAACCTATTAAGAGCAGGAGAGGAAACAGACCTTAATCTGCGCAATCTAGCGATGCTGGAAGTTCTCTATAGTAGTGGTCTTCGTGTATCAGAACTGATCGGGTTGCGTTTAACGGATGTATCGTTGGACGTCGGATATGTTCGCTGTATTGGTAAAGGAAGTAAGGAGCGGATTGTGCCGTTAGGAGAACAAGCCATGCAGGATGTGGCACGATATTTAGATGGTCCAAGAGGGCGATTGAGTCGCAAGCGAAAAACCGATATCCTGTTTTTGAATGTCCATGGTCAGCCTCTCACTCGTCAAGGAGTGGTTCATATTCTAAAAAAGTGGGGACAAACTCATAATCTAGAGCAATCGATTTCCCCTCATATGTTTCGTCACAGCTTTGCAACCCATCTTCTGGATAATGGGGCTGACTTGCGTTCTGTGCAAGAAATGCTGGGGCATGCGGACATTGCAACGACTCAGATTTATACGCATCTGACACGAAATCGCATATTGGATGTCTTTAGAAAGGCACATCCACGAGCGGATTGATAGACAAGGAAGTGAAGCAAGAACATGTCACGAAGGGTCATAATTATTGTCTTAGACAGCGTTGGGATCGGAGAAATGCCTGATGCTGGAGACTACGGAGACACTGGGAGCCATACCTTAGGGAATACTGCTCGTCTGCGGGGGGGACTTAATCTTCCGCATCTTCAAAAACTCGGTTTGGGTAATATTAAGCCTATCACCGGAGTTCCGGCTATTCTCGATCCAGAAGCTAGTTATGGAAAAATGGCGGAGAAGTCTATTGGTAAGGATACTACGACTGGGCATTGGGAAATGGCTGGGATCATTTTGGAGAGGGCACTGCCAACCTTTCCGCAGGGCTTTCCTAAAGAATTTATTCAACGCTATGAGTCAGCGATTGGAAGAGAGGTATTAAGCAATGAAGTCGCCTCTGGAACTGAGATTATCCAGCGCCTTGGTGAAGAGCATGTACGGACAGGAAAACCGATCGTTTATACTTCCGCAGACTCAGTTTTCCAAGTGGCCGCTCATGAAGAGGTAATCCCACTGGCGGAACTTATGCGTATCTGTGAGATTGCCCGCACACTGTTGATTGGTGAGATGCAAGTAGGACGCGTAATTGCCCGGCCATTTCTTGGTAATGTCGGCAATTATTATCGCACTCCGAACCGACATGATTTTGCGATGGTACCCCCTCATAAAATTTTATTGGAATATATAGAAGAACAAGGGCTTGAGGTCTGTGCAGTGGGGAAAATCAAGGATATTTATGCGGGGCGGGGTGTGACCGACTACGTGACCTCCAAAGGGAATATGGAAAGTGTTGATAAGACCTTAGCTTATATGGTAAAAGTAAAAGCGGGTTTGATCATGAGCAACCTGGTTGATTTTGATATGATTTATGGGCACCGCAATGATGTTGAAGGGTATGCGAGGGCGTTAGAAGAGTTTGATACTCGCCTGCCGGAGATCTACGCTGCCCTGCGGCCAGAAGATATGCTGATTATTACGGCCGACCATGGCTGTGATCCGACCATCCGAGGTACGGATCATACTCGGGAATATGTGCCTTTGCTTGTTTATGGACAAAATCTGAATAAGGGCGTGAACCTTGGAGTGCGCTCTTCCTTTGCGGATTTAGGGGCGACTGTCGCTGAATATCTGGGGACTGAGCAAATAGTCAATGGAAAAAGTTTTTTCACTGATATTAAGGGGGTATAAGAAATGATCTCGGAACTGGAACAGAATGCTAAATTAGAAGAAGCTCGACATTATCTTCAGAATCAGGTAGGGGTGTCACCTGAACTTGGAATAATCTTGGGTTCAGGGTTAGGCTCTTTTGCTGACCTGATCGAAGAGAAAGTCGTAATCCCTTATCATAAAATTCCTCATTTTCCGGTCTCAACGGTAGAAGGGCATGCTGGGCAATGGGTCTTCGGAAAAGTTGATGGTCGACCGGTTGTCGTCATGCAAGGACGCTTTCACTATTATGAAGGATACGCCATGCAAGAGGTGACCTTCCCGATTCGGGTTATGCAAGGACTAGGCGTCAAGGGTCTGATTGTTACCAATGCTGCTGGTGGAATAAATCCTGAATTTCGTCCTGGTGACCTTATTCTGATTAAAGACCATATTAATATGATGGGTGACAATCCGTTGCGGGGAGCAAATTTATCGAGTTTAGGACCACGTTTTCCGGACCTCAGCGAAGGGTATAATTTAGAATGGCGTCAAAAGGCATTAGCCATGATGCCAAACTATGAGATACGCCCTCAGGAAGGAGTTTATGCGGCGATGAGCGGCCCGAATTATGAAACTCCTGCCGAGATCCGTTTCTTACGAACGGTTGGTGCTGATATGGTTGGTATGAGCACCGTACCAGAAGTGCTGGTCGCGAACCACGGTGGAATGCAAGTTTTAGGTATCTCCTGCGTGACCAATATGGCGGCTGGAATCTTACCCCAAAAACTTAATCATGCAGAGGTTATGGAAACTGCAGAACGGGTTACGAAGCAGTTTGTAAGTTTTGTTCGAGGGTTGGTAAAGGAACTTTAGGAGTAATCTCTCGACGTAAATCGTACTCTCTAGTTGAGAGTTGAACTTTCTAGCAGGTAGAACGTGAAAAGTTGGAAAAGCGAGTTAAGATAGGTTAAAGTATTAGCCTTATTGTTAATTCGTAAACTGTGAATTGATATAGAGAGAGTGATTCATGATGCGTATGGTGGACCTGATTGAAAAGAAACGGGAGGGGGAAATCCTTTCTAAGGGAGAAATCGGCTTTATTATTGAGAGCTATGTCCAAGGGATCATTCCCGAGTATCAAATGTCAGCTTGGGCTATGGCCGTTTATTTCCGGGGGATGTCGCTTGAAGAAACGGCAGACCTAACCATGGCGATGGCGCAGAGTGGAGATCAGCTGGATCTATCCTCTCTTGGAGGACGATTTGTCGATAAACACAGTACAGGAGGGGTGGGGGACAAGACCACCTTACTCCTGGGGCCTATGGTTGCAGCCTGCGGAGTACCTGTGGCGAAAATGTCGGGGAGAGGTTTAGGGCATACCGGAGGAACTATTGATAAGCTATCCGCGGTGCCGGGCTTCAGGGTCGAACTTACTCGGGAGGAATTTCTGGCACAAGTGAAGAAAATCGGGTTATCCGTTATTGCTCAATCAGGGAATCTCGTCCCCGCCGATAAAAAGCTTTATGCACTTAGGGATGTCACGGCGACCGTAAGTTCAGTTCCCTTGATTGCCTCTTCAGTCATGAGCAAGAAGATCGCAGCAGGAGCGCAGGGTATCATCCTAGATGTAAAGTATGGTTCAGGTGCCTTTATGAAAACCCTTGATGAGGCTAGGGTGCTGGCTAAGACCATGGTGGGCATAGGAAATCAACTGGGACGTCAGACCATCGCGGTGTTGAGTAATATGAATCAACCCTTAGGGCGAGCCGTGGGAAATAGCCTGGAGATTCTTGAAGTGGCGGACGCACTTCAAGGAAAAGGTCCTGAGGATTTAATGGAAGTAAGTCTAGAACTGGGGGCCTGGATGCTTGTGGCTGGACAGGTCGTAACGAACGTTGAGGCTGGGAAGGAAAAGTTGCGTGCCAGCCTGACCAATGGAGCTGCGTGGAATAAATTCTTGTCATTTCTAATGGAGCAGGGGGGAGATGCGCAAACGGTAGCGGATCGTCATCTAATGGTTGCCGCATGGAATCTGCCGATTCTTGCCCAGGAATCAGGCTATGTACAAGCGTTTGATGCGCATAAAATTGGGATCTTGGCTATGACCCTTGGGGCAGGACGAGTTACTAAAGAAAGTCCAATAGATTTAGGGACAGGGGTTATGCTTGTAAAAAAAGCAGGTGAGTGGGCTGAAGCCGGAGAACCCATCTTGCAACTCTATGGCAGTTCCCAGGCAACGTTGGCAGAGGGACTTCAGTTCGCTAATCGCTTAGTTTCAGTTGGGAGCCAAGCCCCTGATTTGCCTCCTTTAATCGAGGAAGTAATACAGTAGACCGATAAGGTATTCATAAAATCCCCCTCTTCACGTATGCATAGTATGAGTGCAACTGGGGAGGGGGATTTCATTATGGTGCGGGAAAAGAAGTATTACCCTTTAGCTCAAGGGTTAACAACTCAGGACACCTATGCTGTGCTTGGGGATGACGAAAAATTTAAAAAGCATAAACACGCTTGGAAGGTTTGGCGGACATTAAAAGAGTTTGGTTGTGTGGTTTATCCTGTGGCTGGTGAAATCCAACGCCTAGAGGGGAGTAAGGTTTATCCGAATTTAGCACCACTAACTGATAAGGTAACGGTGGTGGTGGCCTGCTTGCT
The DNA here is from genome assembly GCF_000802135.1 of Desulfosporosinus sp. BICA1-9. NCBI lineage: Bacteria > Bacillati > Bacillota > Clostridia > Eubacteriales > Desulfitobacteriaceae > Desulfosporosinus > Desulfosporosinus sp. BICA1-9. The sequence continues at coordinate 22,608 of NZ_JUEE01000206.1, read as the reverse complement.
TCCGGAGAGACTTGGTTCGCTGGTTCATGAGGCTGTGTCGGCAGGGGTTGGTAAGATTTGGTTCCAAGAGCAAACTTGGACACCTGAACTCCAACAAGAGTGTGAAAACGTAGGAATTGAAGTCATTCGCGGGTGCGTACTGCGGCATAAAGCTTATCCGTCCAAAATAAGTCTGCGTTATTTTAGTCCTTGTTATTGGCACGGTCTAAGAGAGGTTAAGGTACCACAGAAACGTTATGGGAGGTATTAGACAGGTGAGGAAGTGTCTTAGCCCCTTTCGGTGAAGAATATTATGCCATTCTTGGCGCAATATAAGCTTGGGGTCAGGGTCAGCTTGGTAGCTTGTGGCAGCTTGGTGTGTGGCAGCTTGGTGTGTGGCAGCTTGGTGGCAGGCCTGAAATATTCCCTTTTCCCAAAAGTTCACATTCTTCAAAGGAACTTGGCCTTCGCTAAGACGACAGGCGACAGTGAACTCGTTAAGCTAAATCTGAACCTCGAGACTTTGGTGGCGTAAGTCTCCAGAGGAAACTTTCGTTGAACCCTGACGAATACTTTCGCGCCGTTGAATGGACTCTACCTCCTTCGCCACCAAGTGTTCCTTTAAGGACAGCGGCTCCGTCGATACTCTCTACCGGAGACTATCGTGAACGAAGCAGAATATAAGCACCCACTTACAAGACGCGGGTGCTTAATATTCTGGATAATTACAAGACTTGCGAAGTGCTGTATCTCTCCCATGATAGCACTGGAACAAGTGCGGTGTCTCAGGACGTGCCTAGTGTCTAATAGCTTTAGCACACAAACAGCAGATTTTAGCATCTGCTGTTTTAATATATGCCGCTATTTTCATAGGTTCTCAGCAGATGCTAAAGCGACTTCGCCACCGAAGTCTCGATGTTCAGCTTTAGCTTAACGAGTTCACTGTCGTCCTGTCGATTTACCGAGGGCCAAGTTTTTGAGTAAGAAAAGTGATTGTGAGGATTTGAAGAATGTGATGAACTCAGGAAAAGGGAATATTTCAAGCCTGACCCTAAGTTTAGCAAGCTTAAGCGAATTTCATTCGATATATATTATTTTTTTGGGAATAATAGAATCACACTATATTGAGGGGGGACAAAAGATGCAAAAATATTTCAGGATTGTTTTAACCATGCTACTTGTGCTTGGAAATATTGGTGTTGCCAAGGTGCAACCGGTGCTGGGTGTTGAGATCCAGACAGATGCGACAAGTGCCATTTTGATGGATGCAGCATCTGGTGAAATCTATTTTGAGAAAGAATCACATAAAGAATTACCACCGGCAAGTGTCACAAAGATAATGACTTTACTGGTGGCCGCTGAAGCCATAGCAACAGAGAAAGTAAAGTTGACAGACAAAGTAACCGCCAGCGAGAACGCGAGCAAGCTTGGAGGTTCACAGATCTACCTTGAACCAGGGGAGATATTTACCTTAGAACAAATGTTGATAGCCATTGCTGTCGGCTCAGCAAATGATGGTTGTGTTGCAGTTGCGGAACATATTACCGGAACCCACGAAGCCTTTGTAGAGGAGATGAACCGTAAAGCACAGGAATTAGGGTTAAAAAATACACATTTTGCTAATGCTTACGGATTACCTGCGGAGGGTCACTATACGAGTGCGTATGATCTAGCGGTCATTTCCAAAGAAGCTCTTAATTACCCCTTAATACGGAAGTTAACCAGTATTAAAGAATATGACTTGCGTGACGGCAAATTCAAGCTTTGGAATACTAACAAGTTACTATGGTGGTATCCAGGTGCTGATGGTTTTAAAACAGGATGGACAAATGAGGCTAAATATTGCTTGTCTTCGACTGTTGAGAGAAATGGGCTAAGGTTAATTTGTGTCGTAATGGGTGTACCTCAAGTTAGAGGACATTTTGCTGAATCAATGAAAATTTATAATTATGGTTTTGCAAAGTATGAGTTTAAACAATTTGCTCCAGCCAACGCCAAGCAGGGAGTTGTCAAAGTTCTCAAGGGAGTAGAAGATCAGGTTATCGTAAATACGGAAAAACCATTAGGTGCAACTGTGGAAAAAGGGAAAGATAAAAACCTCTGGGTCGAGACAAAGCTAAACCCAGAGGTCAGTGCTCCTATTCAAAAAGGACAAACGTTAGGGCAAGTTCACCTGTATCGCAATGATCAGCTTAAAGCAAGCGTTAATTTGATAGCGGATCACGCTGTGGCAAAGGCAGGTCTGGTGCAGCAGGTAGAACGTACTCTAAAAGGAGTCTTTGGGTATTAAGACGGTAGTATTTAGATTGCGAGTCCAAATTAGGAGGATCTCAGTCAGATTCTAAATCTGATACTAAATCTGATCGATCGTTAATCTTTGCTAATTCGCGGATTCTCAGCAGCGCTGCACGCTCGATACGAGAGATTTGAACTTGTGATAGATTAAGTAGACTTGCGATTTGACTTTGAGTCTTATCTTCGAAAAATCTCATCATAAGGACACGCTTCTCCCGCTCGGGTAATTTGTCCAAGACCTCGTGAAGGGCAATTTTATCAAACCAACTTGACTCAAGTCCCTTTTCTTCAGAGAGTTGATCGAGAACGTAAATGGGATCGGAGTCGTCTTGATACAGGGTATCGTAGATTGAGGTAGGACTCTGAATTGCTTCAAGAGCCGTGACGATTTCATCCCGATCAACTCCAATATTGGTGGCAATTTCTCCGATGGTGGCTTCTCTGCCAAGGGTTGCTGAAAGTTCATCCCGAGCGCGATTTACTTTATAGACAAGTTCTTTGTAAGAACGAGGAACCTTTATGGGGTGGTCATCTCGGAGAAAACGTCGGATTTCGCCGATAATCATGGGTACTGCATAGGTCGAAAATTTAACTCCATAGGTAAAGTCGAATTTATCGATAGCTTTAATTAATCCGATCGTTCCGATTTGAAAGAGATCCTCCAGTTCATAACCTCGATGTGTGAAGCGTTGAACCAAATTAAAGATAAGTTTAAGATTGCAATTGATTAACCTCTCCCGTGCTTCTGTGTCCCCTTCTTTCGCTGCATGGAGGTATTTCATCATCTCTTTATCTGACAGCAGTGGAAAGTGGGGGAGATTCATTTCGGATAATCGTTGAATCATAATATGCCGCCCCCCTAATGCGAGGAGATGGGCGTTTGTTTAAATTGCTTTATCATGGTCACGGTAGTTCCCTCTTCAAGCACAGATTCTACTTGAAGTTCGTCCATAAACGATTGCATGAAGACAAAGCCTAGACCCATACGCTCTGGATCAGTACTGAAAGCAGGTTGCATAGCCTGCTCGACATCAGAGATGCCACACCCACGGTCTTTAACAACGATTCTGAGGGTAGTGCCGGTGATGTCTAGATCCAAGTAGACTAGGTTGTTGGGAATGTTATGGTAGCCGTGAATAATTGCGTTAGAAACCGCTTCTGAAACAGCGACTTTTAGTTCTTCGATGTCGTTCAATGGAAGATCCAGTTGTGCTCCTACTGAAGCAATAAGTAAACGAGCAATGCCTACATTCTCGGCGATACTTGAAAATGTAAGGTTTATTTGGTTCGATTTCATCTTAGGCTCCCCTTCCTTCCTCATATGCGTGTGCCTCATCCAAATAGAAGTTGATAATTTTAGGCAGACCAGACAATTCCATGATCTTATAAATGTGAGGGGGTACGTTTGTGATTTTGAGTTTACCTCCTAAGGCAATTAGTTTCTTGTATCTACCTAATATAACGCCCAGACCTGAACTGTCAACAAACTGGACATTTTGAAGGTTTAGAATGACTGTGCGAATTCCTCTCTTATCTATTTCACTGTCAATGGTTTGTCGTAGCATAGTCGCTGTGTGCATATCCAGTTCGCCATCTAAGCGCAAGAATAGAGTTAGGCGCTCTATTTTTTTTTCAACATTCAAGACCATTCCCCCTAACTATTAGCAATACTAATGAATTCGCCGTAATCCATAATTTTCCTGCTTAATTAAATAGTATTCTATGAAAAGCTGTGTCGAATATGTGGTTTTCATCGCCTCGTATAATTTTGGTCATTCAGATAATAATAGAGATTATCTGTCACTTGTAGAAAGGAGGAAAAACATTGGCTAATCAATCTTTTCGTGAGCCCACCCTCGCGGTAACCCCTGAAAAATATAAAATATTAGCGCAGCAATACACTCCCAAGCCCACGACAGTTAAAAATGTTAGCAGGGCCTTTGTGGTTGGCGGAATTATTTGTGCAATTGGCCAAGTCGTCATTAATTTTTTTGTGAGTGTTGGGTTGCCCCGTATGGAAGCATCAACCGCGGCAACAGCAACGATGATCTTCTTAGGAGCGCTGTTAACAGGCTTGGGGATTTATGACGAGATTGGTAAGTTTGGAGGTGCTGGTTCGATCGTTCCAGTTACTGGGTTTGCTAATTCCATTGTTGCACCTGCTATGGAATTTAAGCGTGAAGGCTACGTGTTAGGGGTTGGAGCAAAGCTATTTACGGTTGCCGGACCTGTGCTTGTTTATGGAATTGCCACATCGATTGTGGTAGGTCTAGTGTACTTTATGATTGCTTAGCATTGAGCTGACAAATTAGCATAATTGTAAACTGAGTACTTTAGGTAGGAATGGGGATGGTTAGGTATGGATTTGAAGCGAGCAGGAAATCAAACCGTGGTGTTTGCCAATCCACCGGTTATTTTATCATCATATTCCGTAGTGGGACCTAAAGAGGGACAAGGCCCATTAGGTAAAACGTTTAGTAAGGTATGGAAAGACCAGCTGGGTGGTGCAAAATCTTGGGAGGTTGCGGAGAGTCTCATGCTTCAGGAGGCTATGCAAGGGGCCATAGATCAGGCGGGTATTCCTAAAGACCATATTGACTACATGTTAGCCGGAGACTTACTTAATCAAATCATTTCCTCGAATTTTGCTGCGCGCCAGATGACGCTTCCCTTTATCGGACTATACGGAGCATGCTCGACCATGGCCTTGGGCCTGGCCGTGGGCAGTATGTTGATTGACGGAGGATTCGCCAAGCATATTTTAGTGGGAGTATCAAGTCATCATGATACAGCTGAGCGGCAATTTCGGGCCCCGACTGAGCAAGGCACCCAAAGGGCAATGAGCGCTCAGTGGACGGTTACAGGCGCAGGGAGTGTGCTTCTTGGGCGGAGTGGAGAGGGGCCGCGGATCACATCTGCCACGATTGGAAGGGTAGTCGACTTCGCTGAAACGGATGTCAATAACATGGGTTCAGCCATGGCCCCAGCGGTCGCGGATACGATTCTGAATCATTTCCATGACTTACAGCGGCAAGCCGTGGACTACGATTTAATTGCTTCCGGGGATCTAGGAGCGATTGGCTTAGCGCTTGCTACAGAAGTGCTAAAGCAAAGTGGTATCGATATGGGTACAACATTCACAGACTGTGGAGTTATGGTTTTTGATGCTAGCCAAGATGTCCATTCGGGAGCTAGTGGATGTGGCTGCTCGTCTGTGGTTTTCGCTGGGAATATAATGAGTCGCTTGAAACTCGGAGAATTAAAGCGAGTTATGCTTGTGGGGAGTGGCGCCTTGCATAGTTCCACCTCTGCGCTACAAGGAGAATCCATTCCGGGAATTGGGCATGCTGTTGTCATTGAGGCTCGAAAGGAGTAAAAACTATGTTTGAGATGATTATTCCAGCCTTCATTGTTGGTGGGATAATTTGTGTAATTGGACAACTCCTCATGGACTTTACAAAACCTGCCTTTACTCCAGCCCATGTCCTTGTTGCCTTTGTTACGGGTGGAGCAATCCTAGGGGCTTTAGGTCTGTACGAACCTCTTATAAAGCTAGGTGGGGCTGGAGCTTCGATCCCCTTATCTGGTTTTGGGTATAGTCTTGCCAAAGGGGCTATGGAGGCGGTTGAAAAACGTGGAGTCATGGGGGCTTTTTCGGGTGGTGTCGAAGCAACGGCGGTAGGGATTGCAACGGCGGTGTTTTTCGGGTACCTGATGTCGGTAGCGTTTAAACCTAAGGGATAACTCGATATTCGATGTTCGATGTTCGATATTCGTTGTACGAACCACGGATTACGAACCACGGATTATTAACCACAGCAGTGATCTTCGAATTCGAACTACGAACTACGAAAATCGAACCACGAAAAGGGTGTGAGTCTAATGGATAATAATTCAAGCGAAAAGAATATTTCGGTAAGCAAGAATTATCAAGAAAATGTGGATTACCTTAATAAGGAATTAGGGGTTCCTGATTGTTTTGATATAGTTCTTCGGGAGATGTCTATTGGCGGTAAACGAGTCGCCATTTATTGCGTCAATGGGATGGTTGACTCGACAGTGGTCAGTTTAATTCTCGACGCACTTATAGAACTAGAACGTTCGGATTTAATTGTTAACGCTCTAGATAAATTGGTTAAAGGACGAATCATTAATTTACAAGTTTCTGAAGTTCAAACCATGGATAAGGTGTTCTACTTTGTTTTATCAGGTCCGATGGCGATTTTTGTCGAGGGTCAAGATAAAGCTATTATTGTGGATGTCCGTTCCTATCCTGGTCGACAGCCACAGGAACCAGATATTGAGCGTGTGACCCGTGGATCTCGTGATGGATTTACAGAGGGCCTCGTTATAAACACCGCTTTAATTCGCAGGCGTTTGCGTGATCCAAAACTGCGTATGAAATTAGTTCAGGTAGGAGGTCGATCTAAGACTGATGTCTGTATTGCCTATATCGAAGATATCACTAATCTTGATATGGTCGATAAGATCCATAAAGATATTCAAGGGATCAAAATAGACGGGATTCCAATGGCGGAAAAAAGTGTTGAAGAATTTATTCTCGGTAGTAAGTTTTGGAATCCTTATCCTCGGGTACGCTATACTGAACGACCAGATGTGGCGGCCATTCATTTACTGGAAGGGTATGTAGTGATCCTAGTCGATACTTCTCCATCAGTGATGATTGCACCATCGACCTTTTGGAGTCATGTCCAGCATGCGGAAGAATATCGTCAGGAACCGATTGTGGGGGCATATCTGCGTTGGATCCGCTTTGGTGGGATTTTTGCCGCCCTCTTTCTTCTTCCTCTTTGGTTGGGCGCAGCCCTTAACCCGCAATTACTACCGGAATGGCTTGAGTTTATCGGCGTAACTAAACCTGCCAAGGTTTCCTTACTGGTACAAGTCTTAATAGCTGAGTTTGGGGTAGATCTCTTGAGGCTGGGCACAATCCATACCCCAGGTCCATTAGGCACGGCTTTAGGTTTGATTGCCGCGTTTATGCTAGGTGACATTGCGGTTAAGGTGGGATTGTTTACTCCGGAAGTGGTTATGTATATTGCCATTGTTTCGGTAGGGACATTTGCTACGCCCAGCTATGAGCTTGGGTTAGCGAATCGATTAGCGCGCTTGTTTATGGTTATAATGACGGGCCTCTTCAATTTTTGGGGGTTTTGGATCGGTGCGGCCTCAGTATTCTTTCTCCTATGGCGGACAAAGTCGTTTGGCGTGCCCTACCTCTGGCCACTCTTACCTTTCGATTTTAAGGCCATGAAAGGTATTCTCGTGCGCTCTCCAGTACCTATCAAAAATCAACGACCAAGTATTTTAAAAACACAAGACCGAGACCGTCAACCTTAATCGAGGTGCGACGGTCATGGAGGACCTAGTGTCGCTGGAGCCAAGACTCGAACAGGACGTTCGAGATTAGAGCGCCGCCATGACGATAAGCACGATATTCTCCAGTGGAGAGTATCGCCGAGCCACACACCCAAAATGAATACTTCGTGGCGAAGGAACGAGCTTATCGCCACACGGTGACTCATTACGCATACTCCTGCAGTGTGGATTGGCAAGGCGCCGTGATGGCGGGAAGCGACCGAGATTCGAGTGCATGTGAGCTTCTGAGCCTTGATGTCTTTCGCGAGGTGATTTTCCTGCTCTGTGATGCTCGTTGTGGCGGAGGAGAAATCTACCCGTCACTTTATAAGAAGGGGCGGTTTAGAAATTTGGATGAACATGAATGAAAGGATGCTAGATAAGTGAAGATAGGGTTTCCTCGGGCGCTTTATTACTTTGATTATTTCCCCTTTTGGGCTGGTTTCTTCCATCAATTAGATATAGAGGTTGTGACTTCACCACCGACACATCGCCGAATCATGGAACTCGGTTTAAAAAGTGCCAGTGATGAAACGTGTTTGCCCTTAAAGCTTCTTGCTGGGCATATCCAAGCCCTGCGGGAGGTCGATTGGATTTTCTTACCCCGAATGGTCAGTGTTGAAGCAGACACTTATACTTGTCCTAAATTTTTAGGGATTCCAGAGAGCCTACTTTCCGCTGTTCCTGCTGGGATTCCAGTTCTTACAGTCACGTTAAATTGGCGAAAGGGTCAACGTCAGGTTCTAAAAGACCTTACAGAAATGGCGGGACAACTGGGTAAAAGTAAGGCGGATATTCGGAAGGCCTTTGCTGAAGGTCAAAAGTGGCAAAAAAGGTTTCAAGATGCAAGAGGGAGAGAGTGGAATTTTGAGGAAAGCATTCGTGAGATAGCGAGTGCAAATTATTCGCCTAAACCTCAAAATACCCCTGTATCTACACAACGTACTTGGAAAGAGAGAATGTTCGGCAAGATGACCGTGATACCCTATACACTTCCGACGGATGTACCGCTTGCCAAGACCGTTAAACCCAAAGTGGTTCTTGATTCCGATCGGTTAAGAATTGCCTTAGTTGGACATTCTTACTTAACTCAAGAAACTTACGCTAACTTGAACCTGCTTAGGAAGCTACGGCAAAAAGCAGAAGTGGAGTTAGTTCAACACGTTGAGCAAGAGGAAATTGAGACTAATTTGTTAGGGTTGCGCAAAAAGTTGTTTTGGAGTCACTCTAAGGACATCTATGGTGCTGGCAACAAGTTTGTGACCGATCCAGAGGTTCACGGGATTATCTATTTGACCTGTTTCGGGTGTGGCACAGACTCAATGGTGCAAGAACTATTATCTCGAAAAGCCCGGCAACACCATAAACCCTATATGGTGATAACCCTTGATGAACACAGCGGCGAGGCGGGCCTTATTACTCGGCTAGAGGCCTTTTTGGACATGGTTGAAAGGAGGAGGATCCATGAAGGTTACGTTTCCACACATGGGGAACGCTTGGATAGTCATTCAAACACTCTTTGAATCTCTAAATGTTGAGGTGGTGGTCCCGCCGGTTAACAGTAAACGAACCCTGAATTTGGGAACTAGGTTAGCTCCAGAGTCAGCCTGCTTGCCCTTAAAACTAAATCTTGGCAATTATCTAGAAGCTGCGGATCAAGGGGCAGATACAATTGTAATTACAGGTGGAATTGGGCCCTGCCGCTTTGGATATTATGGGGAAGTGGAACGACAGATTTTGCGGGATGCCGGATACGACTATGAAGTAGTCACCCTTGAACCCCCTAATGGAAGCTTACTTGGACTGGCGAAGCGCATCCGTTACTTAGCGGGAACCAAGAACTCATGGACTAAAATTCTACGGACTTTGAGATTTACCTATTTGAAAAGTGTCGCGTTAGATCGAGTCGAAGATTTGATTCATGCAGCACGCCCTAGGCTCCCCTCTTCTTTGAGCACAGAAAGGCTTTATGAAGAAGCCAAGAGTCGATTAGGGCAAACGATGTCTGAAAAAGGAATTTTTGAGACCGTTCATTGGCTACAAGAGAGCATTCGTGAACGCCAAGCGAAGAGGGTTTTCTTCGATAATGGATACGATAAACCACTGCGAATTGGAATTGTCGGAGAGATATACACGATTCTTGATCCGTATTCCTCCATAGGTATCGAGGAAGAGCTTGGTCGATTAGGCGTGGAAGTTGATCGTTCAATCTATCTTTCGGGGTGGGTGGGGAGTCATATCTTTCAAGGTCTAGCTCCGGGATACCGGTCAATAAAATCTTATCCAAAGCATGCTAAACCCTATTTGCCTCATTTTGTAGGGGGACATGGTCGAGAAACAGTGGGAGCTGCAGTGAAGTTCGCTCGGGAAGGCTTTGATGGAATCATTCAGATTTTTCCGTTATCTTGTATGCCTGAAATTGTGGCTGCAAGCATTTTACCTAAAGTTCAAGAAGCCTACAAGATACCTATCATGACGCTAATTGTTGATGAACATACCGGTCAGGCGGGAATACAAACCCGTTTGGAGGCATTTGTTGACCTTCTGGAAAGACCGCGCTTGCTGCAAGGAACTCAACAAACAAGAGAGGAAGTGTTAGGCGTTGGGGGAAGATAAATTCTTTCTAGGTGTTGACGTTGGGTCAGTAAGTACTAACATGGTCTTGCTGCGCCCAGACAATACTTTGCAAGAGGCACTTTATCTAAGAACACAAGGACGCCCTATGCAAACGATCCAAGAGGGAATCAAACTCTTGAGATCTCGAATCCAGAATTCTACAGAAATCATCGGAGTGGGAGCTACAGGAAGTGCGCGTCAGCTAGCGGCAACGTTACTGGGTGCTGACGTCGTAAAGAATGAAATTACTGCTCATGCTGTAGCAGCTTCAAGGGTTAATCCTGAAGTGCAAACCATCCTTGAAATCGGCGGTCAGGATTCGAAAATCATTATCCTGCGAGATGGAGTGGTTTCTGATTTCGCCATGAATACCGTGTGTGCAGCTGGAACAGGCTCGTTTCTCGACCAGCAAGCGGCCAGGCTGGGTATTCCCATTGAAGAGTTTGGACCACTAGCCCTCCAATCAAAAAACCCAGTTCAGATTGCTGGGCGCTGCTCTGTCTTTGCGGAATCTGATATGATTCATAAACAACAGTTAGGGCACTCGCTGCCAGATATTTTAGCGGGACTCTGTATGGCGATGGTCAGGAACTACCTGAATAACGTAGGTAAAAATAAAGACATTAAAGGACCGATCTTCTTTCAAGGAGGGGTGGCCGCCAACCCCGGAATACGTAAAGCCTTTGAAGAAGAATTAGGGCAATCAATTATTGTACCAGAACATTTTGGGGTCATGGGCGCCTTAGGTGCTGCCTTCTTAGCGCAAGAAAAAGCTCTAAGTCGACCAGAAAGTCAAACTGGCTTTCGCGGGTTACAGCTTGCTGATACACAATTTCAAGCTAAGAGTTTTGAGTGTTCTGGGTGCGCAAACCGTTGTGAGGTAGTTGAAATTATGCAAGAGGGAGTGAGCTTAGCAAGGTGGGGAGATCGATGTGGTAAGTGGTCTCTTACTGTCGAAGCTAGCAGTGACATTGGTTTAATTAATCAGCAAAGGGAACAACGAGGAGCATAAAAAATTGCTTAGAGATAATTGGAGTGCCTTACCCAAAGCTCTTAAAGTTTATAAAGAAGTTAAAGAAGATATTGATGTTTGTCGGAATTCCTGTTAAAATTAATGGATGGAAATTCATAATACCTCATCTCTTTGGGGGTGTGGTAGAGGCGCGGATGACAAGAGTACCATGAAGAAGGTTGCGAACACCGATGAATTCATGGGAAAGGGAAATTCGCCGAAGCCCAAAAAGGCGTGCTTTTTGGTGCTGGGTCTGTAGTAAAGAACTGCAGGACTGTCACACGATGCTTTTGATCTTATCATCGTGTGGAGAACTACTCACAACAGGAGAAGAGGGTCATTGTTCCGTGCATCTTGTATGGCAACAGAGGACCTCCTTCTGTTGCCATTTTTAATTGATGTAATAATTTATTTGAGAAACGGGAGGAAGAGAAAATGAGGCTGCACGGCACACAATTAATTAATGAACAGGGGCATCTTGAAATTGGCGGTTGTGATACAGTAGAATTAGCCAAACAATTTGGAACCCCTTTATATGTCATGGATGAAGCCCATATCCGGGATATTTGTCGCCAGTATTATAGTTCGTTTGTTGAAGGTTTAGATAATACAGAGGTCATTTATGCGTCTAAAGCATTTTCCACCTTGGCTATGTGTCGAATAATTGAGGAAGAAGGATTGGGGTTGGATGTTGTCTCAGGAGGAGAACTCTATACAGCCCTGCAAGCCAACTTTACAGCTGGACGCATTTATTTTCACGGAAATAATAAATCTCGAGAAGAATTGACCATGGCCATTAAAGCTGGTGTGGGACGAATTGTAGTGGATAACTTTTATGAGATGAGCGTGCTCAATGATTTAGCTGCAGAACTAAACCAACAAGTCAACATCCTTCTTCGTGTGACACCGGGGATCGAAGCCCATACCCATGAATACATTCAGACGGGTCAGATCGATTCAAAATTTGGTTTCACCTTATCCGACGGTACAGCTAATCGAGCCTTAGATTTAGCTTTATCCTCTTCTAACTTGGTGCTGAAAGGGCTTCATGCCCATATTGGATCGCAGATTTTCGAATTAGAATCTTTCCGGCATGAAGTTCAGGTCATGATTGAGTATATGGCAGCTATGCACATGCGTACTGGTTGTCTTCTCCAAGAGTTAAATCTTGGCGGAGGCTTTGGAATCTATTATGCCTCAGGAGATGATCCTGCTCAAATTGCAGATTATGCAAAAACAGTTCAGGATGCTCTAGAGGAAGCTTGTTTAAATCAGAGTTTTCCTCGTCCTAAAATTATTGTTGAACCAGGTCGTTCAATTGTGGGAACGGCTGGAACAACAATTTACACCATCGGATCCAGCAAAGAGATTCCTGGAATTCGGAAATATGTTGCCGTCGATGGAGGTATGGCCGACAACCCCAGACCTTCTCTTTATCAAGCTCGCTACGAAGCGGTTCTTGCCAATCGCGCCAATGAAGAGGCGGCTGAACTTGTTTCTATTACTGGAAAGTGTTGCGAGTCCGGAGACATGCTGATTTGGGATCTTGATTTGCCAAAAGTCCAGCCTAGTGATCTACTGGCTGTTTCGTCGACGGGTGCCTATAACTATTCCATGTCCTCGAATTACAATCGCCTTACAAGGCCTGAGGTAGTTCTGGTAAAGAACGGTCAAGCAGATGTGATTGTCAAACGTGAAACCTATTCAGACTTACTTCGAAATGATCGTTTGCCAGAGCGTTTGAAGTATCTGCAGATGGCAAGTCGATAGTTGTATAAAGAGGAAAGAGGACCCGTACGTGTTCAATTCACGCTACGGGTCCTCTTTTTGACAATAAATCAGATATGGCTTCGAACCTCGGACCTTAATTTTTGGGGACGTACTATGATTAGATCCAGAGCCACTAAAATAAGGGTTGCAATTAGAATAAGGGCTAACCCTTTAGAAGAGACCGTCGGTGCATAAGAATAGGCTGGCATTGAATAAGAGGAGAAGGTCAACTGTGGTGAATAATTCATAGGAGATGGAACGATGTATTGAGCTTGCGGTGAATAGGGCGAAGGATAGTAATAATAATTGCTTTCTAGTGGCGGGACATAGTTAGCAGCATAATTTGTTGGGGAGGAAAGCACGGTGTTTTGGTGGAAGAGGCCAGGATTTCTCAATACAGGAGTATAGGCACGGAAATTTCCGCGGGAATAGCCATGGTTCAATGATAGTCCCCCCCTTTTATCATCTATCAAAGCAAGTTTATGACTCACTTAGTTAGCCTAAATAAGCAAGAAGTAAGGTTTACACCAGTATATGTAAAATTTTAACATAATGACAACTGTGATGGAAAAATAACATTTCTAGATCGGAATTTCATTTTCCAAAAACAATTTACTCCCAGTCTCCTAATTTAGAAGAGAGACATTTTTTTATATTTTTTATGGTTAGCCGGAATATTTCAAGGCAGAATGTTTGATGCTAAAGGAAAAGCTTTGGAATGGAGTGGATTCGGATGTACGAGAATAAGAGGTATGTGCAGAAGATTTTCCGGATCTTAAAATCCTATAAAAATAGCCTCTTAATTGGATTTTTTATAGGAGTCAGTTTGGTTATGGTTGTTGGTTTAGTAGGCCAGGTTCTAGGAAAAGAAAACAAACCACTTAGTCATGTAACTGCTAAAGACGATTTTGAACGGAGGGATGGAGAAACCCCGCAACAAACAAGTGTTGAAAATAACGCTATAGTAGTTGAAGAGCCTACTGAAGAGCCGATCGAAGATCCGATTGAAGAGCCTGCTGGCTCCATATCTTCCTTTGCTAAACAACATTTTACCGTACTTTTAGTCGGAGTCGATCAAAGAACTGGTAAAAAATCCCTGAGCAACACCGATACGCTTCTAATGGCAAGTATCAATACACTGAACGGTAAAGTTACCCTCCTGTCCATACCTCGCGACACCCAAGTTATGATACCAGGCTATGGAAAGGAGAAAATTAACGCCGCTGCGCGGTTAGGGAAAGGACTTAAAACAACAGAGGCCTTGCTTGAAGAACTAACTGGTCAGACTATAGATGGGTATATGCTGACAAACTTTACTGGATTTAAGACAATTATAGATATTTTGGGAGGGATAAGTCTCACAGTAGAGAAAGACATGTATTACCTCACTGGAGACAAAGTAGATGGTGTCATAAACCTTTGTAAAGGGCCTCAACGTTTAAATGGAACACAAGCTTTACAATACGCACGGTTTCGACAAGATAACTTGGGGGATATAACAAGAGCAACTCGTCAACAGGCTGTCATAAAGGCCATGGAAAAGGAATTTTTACAAATGAAAACCGTACCAAAACTACCAGCGTTGATTACTCAGATGGCTAAGTCCGTAGAAACCGATCTTTCAATAGGACAACTGTGGTCGCTAGCCAATCTTCTACTTAGTTACGACACACTAGATATTACATCTCAAACTTTACCAGGAAATTTTATGATTGAAAACGAGATTAGTTATTGGCGAGTGAACCCTCAGAAGGCAAAGGTTGTAGTAAAACGTCTTTTGGAAGAGGGGAAGACGACTTCGGTGTTCTTTAATTTTGAGGGGACGGATCTTGAGCAGGACGAATGAGCCTTAGCATTTACCCACCAGATAAGCTCTTGAGGTTTCATTCAAAGATTCAGAGGATTTTAGAGTAAAAGGGTCGAATTAACTTGTCATCTTGTCATTTTATATAATCAGTTGTATACTATATGAGATTTAAGACTTAGAAGGCAATTTTTTGGAGGGTGGACATTGGATAAGCTACTTGAAAGTTTGAAAGAATACTTGCACATGGAAACTGAAATTCCTTTTGAAGAGTTTTCGGACTATTATCGTCAACTGATTTCAGAACTGAACCAAACGTTTAGCGATCTTGATAAGGACGCTCGTGTTAAAGCACTCTATATTTGTACGATTGTTCAATCAAATGCGGATGCCAGAGCCAAAGCAAGCAAAGTTAATGCTAAAACATTCAAGAAAATGAGTGCAAAATGTGCATTCTGGGCAGATGCGATTAAATTCAATTTGACTAAAGACGGGATGTCTGCTGAAGAGATTGAACAAGCAACCGAAGAGATTAATACTAGTATCTAAACTGATAAATTTAAAGAAGAAAACCTCAAGCCTCTTATGGGTTTGAGGTTTTCTTCGTATTGGATTGGAAATGACAAGTCTTTTGAAAAAATTTTGAGAAATATTTGCTCCTACGTGAAACAAAAGAAGTTTTTCAATCGTATTAAGAGTGTAGATAAAAAATCAAGTAAGGATTATAGGAGGATATGAACATGACTGAAAAGGTATACCGTTCTGTACGAGAAAAGATGATCGGAGGGGTTTGTGGAGGGCTTGCTGATTATTTTCGTGTCGATGTCACCCTAGTGCGGCTCATTGCCTTAGTAGCTTTGTTTGCAGGAGGGGTTGGTTTTCCAGCATATCTAGTTGCGTGGATAATTATACCAGTTGATCCCGCAGGACAATTCGGGTATTCCGGGGACCAAAAGCGTGAAGTTGGGGATTTTGTTAAACAAGTCGTCTCCGATGTGGAAGAGGTTGCTACTGATTTTGATAAGCAGGAAAATCATGAGAACCGCTCGAAAATGGCGGGTGGAGTGTTGGTGATCCTAGGAGGATTTTTTTTACTTGAACGCTGGTTTCCGATTTGGTTCAATATGAGCAAAATGTGGCCTTTACTTCTAATTATTATTGGACTTGCCATCGTTTTTAGGGGGGGACGAAAATGAAAAGAGTCTTTGATTCCCTGAGTCGCGGGCTACTTCTAATTGTCTTAGGGCTAATCTTTTTCTTGCTTAACTATGGGGTATTATCCTGGAATTTATGGGTCCATGTCGTCGATCTATGGCCGTTAATCCTTATCTTGGCAGGAATTGGTTTGTTTTTTAACCGACGGATTCCCTTCAGCACTGTTTTGTTGATTTTCCTTTTGAGCATGGTTGGATACTCTTTGGTGGTGGGTGATAAGCCTGGGCCTATGCCTTGGAATCGTACATTTCATAGTGTTTCGGATGGAACGGGTACAATAGACGTCCCATTACCCTCGGAGGTCAAGAAAGTGCGGGTTAACCTTGAACTGGGAGGAGCACAGGTTCAAGTAAAGGAGTTGGCATCAGGGAATACCGAGGCAAAACTTATGACTGGGACCTATAAATGGGTAAGTCGGATTTCAGATCCAGGACCGAATGCCTCGCCTGTTCAGATTAAGCAATCGGGAGATACCATCACAGCGACACTCTCTTCCCATTCATCAATGGGGAAGAGAGAACGCAATTTGAGTGATATTGCACTAAATCTTTCGCCCAAGGTACACTATGACTTAGATATCGAAGCGGGCGCGATTAACGGAATGATTGATTTAAGTCAGCTTATGGTGGATAATTTAAAAATAGGTACAGGAGCTAGTAACTTCGAGCTTCAATTTGGAGAGACTGGAATTGCTACTCAAGGAAAGATTGACAGCGGGGCTTCCAAGTTAACATTGGTGGTTCCCGAAAGTGTCGGTTTACAGATTCGCCTAAAAGGAGTGGCTACAAGTACTGACTTTATGGGCTCAGGCTTATTGCTAGACGATAAGAAATGGGTCAGTCCGAACTATTCTGAAGCTAAGACTAAAATAGATCTGGAAATTTCTACAGCTGCTGGTTCAGTGAGGTTAGAACGACCAAAGATGAGTCTTCAGTGAACTCGTTCAGCTAAGCTCAACAACAGCACCTACTTCTGATAGAACTAAGGTTCGTGAAACTTCTATAAACCTAGGTTGCTAGGGATCAAGGAGAGTGTAAATGCTCTTCTTTTTCGTATATTCATGGGTGTTTGAAGTTTCTAAATTACTACAAATCTATGAAGTTGATGAAAACAGGCAGATGATGGTATAATTTAAGAACAATTTATAGAGAATTTGAGGATGGAACAATGGATATCATATTGGCTCATCGCCAACTCGATTTTGATGCCTTAGCATCGATGGTGGCTGCTCAAAAGATTTATCCAAACAGCGTCTTAGTCATGGACGGGAAACCGAATGACTACGTGCAAGATTTTTTGGCCCTCTCTCGGGATCAATTACGGTTTCGAAAAGCGCAAGATATTGACATGGACGAGGTTTCCAGGGTCATCTTGGTGGACACTCATGAGCTACAACGTGCGGGCCCGGTGGGCGAAAAGGTCGCTAAAACCTCTGGAGTTGAGCTGGAAATCTATGATCATCATCCCTATGCGGGAAAGCTCAAACCGGGAATGGTGATTGAACCGGTTGGAGCCTGTGCAACGCTCTTAGTTGAAAAATTAGCCGGACTTGGCTTACCGTTGAGTAGCTTTGAAGCGACTTTGATTGCCATCGGAATTTATGACGATACCGGAAGTTTGTTGTTTGATAGCACCACAGTTCGTGATGTACACGCTGTGGCTTATTTATTAGGACAAGGAGCGAATCTGGGGGTTATTGCTAAATACTTACGACGGCCACTTGCCGAGGAACAAAAAGACTTATTACAGCAATTGTTGGATCAGGGACAGACGGAATTTTTTGATGGCTTACCGGTCTATATTTCGTATGCTGAGTCAGAAGATTATGTCGGTGGCCTGGCTTTGTTAGTTCATCGTGTTGGGGAACTTGAAGGTGCTGATACTTGGTTTCTGTTAGTCAAGATGGAGAATCGAGTCTATATCGTGGGTCGATCGAGAGGAAGAGGCTTACCAGTCAATGGATTGGTCCAATTATTTGGTGGTGCCGGCCATGAGAGGGCGGCATCAGCGACCATTAAGGATGGAGAAATTCCTGTCCTCCTTAAACAACTGCGTTCTGCGATTCAAAGCCGAGCTAATCGGCCCCATATGGTCCGAGATATTATGAGTTATCCGGTTAAAACCGTTTCTCCGGAGACAAAACTTGGCGAGGTAGAACAAATTCTCTTGCGTTACGGACACACAGGAGTACCTGTCACAGAGGATAAGAGTCTAGTAGGGATTATTTCTCGGCGAGATGTTGATAAGGCGATTAAACACGGTCTACGACACGCGCCAGTAAAAGGGTTTATGACCACAAAGGTTAAAACGGTAGATGTAGAGGCCCCGTGGGATGAGGTTCAACGTCTCATGGTTCGAAATGACATTGGGCGTCTCCCCGTAGTTGAAGAAGGTAACCTTGTAGGCATTGTTTCCAGGTCTGATGTCTTACGTCTCATTCACGGTGGTTCGGTTCCTATTGAAGCACAACTTGGTCGTGAACGCAGTGCAGCCATGCGTCAGGACATTTTGGATTTGATAAAAAGTTTGCCGAAAGAAGTCCAAAATCTACTTGAGGCGGTCCGAGATACCGCTCAGGAAGAACAATGCTCCGTTTATCTTGTTGGAGGGTTTGTCCGGGATTTACTACTTTCCGTTCCGACACAAGACTTGGATTTTGTGGTGGAAGGCAGCGGCGGCCAATTTGCACAGGCTTTAATGAGGAGAATGCCAGAGGGTAAACTAACCCAGCATGTAAAATTTGGAACAGCACAGATTATTTTTCCTGATGGGAGTCATCTCGACGTAGCAAGTACGAGATGGGAACATTATTCCTTTCCCGGAGCGCTTCCCCAAGTAGAGGAATCATGTTTGCGAGATGATCTTTTCCGACGTGATTTTACGATTAACTCCATGGCAATTTGCTTGAATGCAGAGCGTTATGGAGAACTTGTGGATTATTACGGTGGCAAACGAGATTTGCAACAAGGAAAAATCCGCTACTTACACAATATTAGTTTTATCGATGATCCTACGCGGATGCTGAGGGCAATTCGCTTTGCGGAACGGTATCATTTTAATTTGGCTAAAGAAACACTCGAAGCGCTTCATACAGCGATAGATACTGGAGTCCTTGCTAAACTAAGCATAGAACGCTTTACTGAAGAGATTATGCATATCTTTACCGAAGTAAACTATCTAGCTATGGGTCAAACCTTGATCAAGTGCGGCTTATTTAAGGCCTGGTTCAGAGAGGAGTTTAACTGGAACTTTAGCTTAGAGGACCTAGAGGATAGTGCTCAATGGTCTCTGAAGCTGCGTTGGTTAATGGCTATTTCTAATATGGACAACGCAAGTATCGAGAAAGTCCTGGAGCGAGTAAATTTAAATAGATCCCTAAGGGATGAAACAATAGCCTTAATTAGTCTGCGCGATACTTTGATGGATTCTTTGACTTTAAGTGAGCTGGACAGAGTGCTAAACAAAGCCCCGAAGGAGGCTGTCATCGCCTTAGCAAGGGATGAACGTTATAAGCAGCAAATAACGGAATGCCTTGAGGCTGGCCAAAGAATAAACATGTCCCTTAATGGTAAAGCCCTAATCCAAATGGGTGTTAAGCAGGGCCCAGAGATCGGACAAATTCTGGATCGAGTGCGCATGGCCTGGCTGGAGGGTCAAATTAGCACTTCGGAAGAAGAGCAGGAAATAGCTAGTCAATGGGTCTATGCCCAGCGTTAGAAGGAGGAGAAGCATTTGCCTGATTTTAATTTAACGGCCATTATCGCCAATATACCCGCCTTGATGATTGGTTTTGCCTTTCATGAATATGCTCATGCCTGGGCAGCTGACCGTTTAGGTGACCCAACTCCCCGCAGCCAAGGACGCTTAACCTTAAATCCATTTGTGCATTTAGATCTTTTTGGAACGATCATGGCTCTTTTATTTCGTTTTGGCTGGGCTAAGCCAGTCATGACCAACCCTCAATATTTTAGAGGAGATAAAGAGAGGGGTTTAATGTTGGTTTCCTTGGCAGGACCTCTTACAAACTTGATCATAGCGTTTGTGGCCATGTTTTTTTGGTTTCTAACGATGATCTCGATTCAAGCCTCTGCCTGGAGTGACATTATTTCGCTAATGTTTCAATCCATAGTACTCATGAATCTAGGGTTAGGTATCTTTAACCTCCTACCAATTCCTCCCCTCGATGGTTTCGCAATTCTCGGAGGGTTATTACCTCGAAGCTTCGCGCCTCGGTTACAAGTGATAGAGCAGTATGGTATGATAATCTTGATTGTGCTTCTCTTTACAGATATTCTAGGTATGGTGCTTTTTCCAGTAAGGAAGGGCTTATTTGATGCTTTTGAGAAAATCATTACCTTAATACTAACCCCCTTTATTGGGTAGAGCGGTAGTACGGAACTTAGTATAGGTGGATTTTTGACTCTCTCTCCTAGTGATGGTTAGCCATTTGATAAATTAGTCAATAATTAAGTTAGCGAGATTTAGATTACAAAAGGAGTGTTAGTGTGAAAGGGAGAATTTTAAGTGGCATGAGGCCTACTGGGGCACTGCATATAGGGCACCTGAGTGTCATTCAGAACTGGGTAGCTTTACAAGCAGACTATGAATGCTATTTTTCCATTGTGGATTTGCATGCTTTGACAACAGGGTATGAGGATCGCTTAAACTTTCCAAGTCTTCGGCGGGAGATTGCCTTAGATTGGCTAAGTGTAGGGATTGATCCTCAGAAAAGTGCTGTCTTTATCCAATCGGCAGTCAAAGAGCATGCGGAGCTTCATCTGCTTTTTTCTATGTTTACGCCCATATCTTGGCTGGAACGTGTTCCTACCTACAAAGACCAAATCCAACAATTAAGTCTGCAGGGGAAAGATTTAGGGACGTATGGATTTTTGGGATACCCCCTCTTACAGGCAGCTGATATTTTGGTCTATAAGGCAAACGTAGTGCCAGTCGGAGAAGATCAACTTCCGCATATTGAGCTGTGCCGAGAAGTTGCTCGCCGTTTCAATCACTTATTCGGAATGGTCTTTCCTGAGCCACAAGGGTTGGTGGGTAAAGTGCCTCTTTTACCGGGCGTTGATGGGCGAAAAATGAGCAAAAGTTATCATAATGCGATTTCCCTTACAGCTTCTGCTGAGGAGATCAAGACTCGTGTTCAACAAATGGTCACTGATCCAGCTCGGCTCCGTAAAGATGACCCAGGGCATCCAGAAGTCTGTATTGTCCATAAGTTCCATCAAATCTACACACCGGAAGTTGCAGAAGTGGAAGAGAGTTGCCGCACAGGAAAAGTAGGCTGTGTCGCTTGTAAACGGCATCTGGCAGGGAATCTGGAGAAATTAATCAGTCCGTTTAGAGAGAGGCGTACATATTGGGAGGAACCAGGTAGGGTGGAGCAGGTTCTCGAAGAAGGGGCAGAGCGTGCCCGAGCTACTGCCTCGGAGACCATGAAAGAAGTCCGCTGTGTCATGGGACTATAAGTGAATGGACACTGACAAAACAGTGACCCAGGTCAAACTTCCTGCTTATCAAGGTCCTTTGGATTTACTATTGACACTGATACAACAAGAAAAAGTGGACATCTACGATATACCGATTGCGCGAATTGCCGATCAGTTTGTGGAAGCGATACGCCAGTTAGGGTCTATGGACATGGAAGTCACGACTGAATTTCTAGTGCTTGCGGCACAATTGCTTTATATTAAATCAAGGGAGCTCTTGCCAAAACCTCCGAAGACTGCCCAGACTGAGGTCGAAGAGGAAGATCTTCGCCAGGAATTGGTTGAGCGCTTAATAGCCTATCGGACGTTCAAGCAGGCGGCTCAACTATTTGAGAAGCTGGATACATCCTCCGGACGATCCTATTTTCGTGAGGTTAATGTCGAGGACTTACTCTCGGAAGTGCCACCTGAGGATCCACTCAAAGGGATTGTGTTCGATAATCTTTGGCAAGCGTTTTGTAGAGTGATCGAACGTGCGGAAAAAGGGGAAGAAATCCGACATGTAAAACCGGATGAGATCGCGATTGAGAGAGTGCTGGCGGATGTTTTACGGCGTGTTCTACTACATCCCAAAGGAATACGCTTTTACCAGCTCATGCGGATAGGATCACGCATGGAAATGGTGGTCTCTTTTCTGGCCTTGCTAGAACTCTTAAAGTCAGGAAAAATTCGAGCTGAACAACCATCCCAGCTCAGTGATATTATGATGTTTCCAACGGCAAAAGCTTGGGAATTCACGGAAGAGGAGTAGATGGAATGCTGTTTCGAGAGCCGGAAACGGCGGCCTTAGAAGCCCTATTATTTGTTGCCAAGAATCCGCTCACCTCTGAACTCCTAGGGGAGATTCTTGAATTAGACCAAGCGAAGGTTGAAGAGCTCATATTTGAGCTTCGTGACCGTTATCTTCTGAACTCTTGTGGGTTAACGATCTTAGAAATTAATGGTGGATACAAATTGGGCACTAAGCCCGAATTGGCCCGTTATATCGAAGTTCTGTATAAACAACCTGTTCAAGTGCTCTCTAATGCAGCTTTAGA